>JADGDY010000157.1 GCA_016744655.1 Bacteroidales bacterium
CATTGAAATCAGTAGAGAAGTAATCACTGCCATCGCAGCACGGAAAGAAATATACTGGAACAAATTTGCTCCCGGCATATTAAACTCTTCTCTTAGGTATTCAAATAAATAGTATAACATATTATGCTTGATTAAATAGATTGTTTATCACTTCTTTATCGTCAAAATGCTGGCGTTCTCCATTGGTTTCCTGATAGGTCTCGTGACCTTTTCCAGCAATCAGGATGATATCTTTAGTTTGTGCCATAGCGAATGCCGTTTTAATGGCTTCTTCGCGATTGGTGATGGCTAGGGTTTTTCTTAGTTCATTTGGATTGAGGCCAGCTTTCATATCATTTATAATCTCATCTGGGTTTTCGAATCTTGGATTGTCAGAAGTAAGAATGACTTGTTGGCTATAGCTTGCTGCTATTTTTGCCATCTCAGGTCTTTTAGTCTTGTCTCTATTTCCACCAGCTCCAACTACAGTGAATACTTTTCCATTGTCGGTGTTGATGTCTTGAATAGTTTTTAGAACATTCTCTAAAGCATCTGGAGTGTGAGCGTAATCAACTACTGCAGTAATTCCATTTGGAGAAATCATTAAATCGAATCGGCCATTGGCAGAAGCAATAGTGCTCATTTGGCTTAATACTTCATCTCTGTCTTGGTCGAGCATGATAGCTGTTCCATAAATGGCGAGAAGATTATAAGCATTGAATTCACCAGTAAGTCTGAACCATACATCTTGGCCATCAATATTTAGGTTTAAACCATTGATTTGGTTTTCTATGATTCTAGCATTGAAATCACCTAAGGTTCTAATGCTATAAGTTTTGTTTTCAGCTTTGCAATTTTGAAGCATCACCATTCCATTTCTGTCATCTTCGTTGGTGATGGCAAAAGCAGATTTCTTTAAATTGTCGAAGAAAGATTTCTTAGCTTTTAAATAGGAAGCAAAATCTATATGGTAATCTAAATGGTCGTGGCTAAGATTGGTGAAGATGGCGCCATCGAAATCTAAACCTTCGGTGCGTCCTTGGTCTAAAGCATGACTACTTACTTCCATAAAACAGTAACCACATCCTTTTTCTACCATTTCTGCTAAAAGAGCATTTAATGCTACTGCATCTGGAGTGGTGTGAGTGGAAGGAATGATTTGCTCCCCAATTTTATTTTCTATTGTAGAAAGTAACCCACAATAATATCCCAACTGACTAAATAATTGATGGATGAGGGTGGCGATAGTAGTTTTGCCATTTGTACCAGTAACTCCAATCAACTTTAATTTACTCGATGGCTCGTCGAACCATTTTGAAGCGATAGAGCCTAATGTCTTCTGACTGTTCTCAACTTTTATATAAATGGCATCCTCAAATTTTTCTTCTGGAATTTCTTCACAAAGGATGGCTGCTGCACCAAGCTCAAGAGCTTTAGCAATAAAAGTATGACCATCCACTTGTGTTCCTCTAGTAGCAACAAAAAGACTGTTTTTCACGACTTTTCTAGAATCAAACTCCACTGAAGCCACTCTTGTTTCCAAGTCTCCAATAGATTCTATTATGTCTACATTCTTTAATATGTCAATTAATCTTTTCATTAGCTATTTGATAGGTTTAATGTGATGGTTCTTCCTTTTGTTGCTGGTGTTCCAGCTATAATTGATTGTGTTTTTACAAATCCGCTTCCAACTAGTTTTACTTTCAATCCTAAATCCTCACAGAGGTAAACTGCGTCTCTGGCAGTCATTCCAATAAGCTTTGGGATTTTAGTTTCTGAGATTTTTCTAGTGGCATAATGAGCAGAATCTGCCGCAGGTAATCCAATTACTATTTCGCTTGCTTCATCGATTTTTGCAGCAGCATTCATTTCTTTCAGGATTATTTGAATGTCTTCAGTTGCTCCTGCTTTATAATAATTGGCTGGGTTTATCTTATTTGATTTGTCTTCTTCAGAAATAGCTATCTCTACATGACTTGAATAAATTCTGTCGGCAATGTTCTTGAATACAGGAGCTGCAACAGAACTACCATAATAGAAGCCATTGCTTGGGTTGTTTATCACTATGATGCAAGAGTATTTTGGTTTTTCAGTAGGGAAGTAGCCTGCGAAAGAAGCTTTATAGTTCTTTCTGTTATATCCTTTGTTTTTCTGGGCCAGTTGTGCAGTTCCCGTTTTTCCCGCTATGCTATAATGCTTGCTTCTGATATTCTTTGCTGTTCCTCTTAAAACTACACCTTCCAACATGCTTTGTAGTTTTTCTATGGTTTCTTCAGAAGCAATTTGCTCGTTTAAAACGATAGGTTCGTAAGTGTCAATTACATCGTTTGTATTTCTAATTTCTTTAATGAATAATGGTTTCATCATTCTACCATTGTTGGCAATGGCATTATAGAAAGCTAGAGTTTGAAGAGGAGTGATGTTCAATTCATATCCATAAGCAATCCATGGTAAAGAAATTCCAGACCATGATTTGTCTTTTGTGTTTTTGATATAGGGGCTAGCTTCTCCTTTAATTGGAAGACCAAGTTTTTGGTGGATTCCAGTTTTGTATAGTCCATCGATGAACTTTTGTGGCTCAGCAGAGTAGTTGTCCCAAATGATTTTTGCAATCCCAACATTTGAAGATTGCTCTATTACTTCTCTAACTGATATGGTACCATCTCCAATTTTATGAGCATCACGAATTGTCTTTCCGTAGAATGTTGTGCTTCCGTTTCCGGTTTCTATACTATCAGAAAGATTGATAACTCCATCTTCTAATGCCACTAAAATAGAAGCAAGTTTGAAAGTAGAACCTGGTTCTTCAGCTTCTCCAATGGCGTAATTATAATCTTCTGAATAGCGACCATTTTTATCTTTACCAAGATTTGCTATCGCTCTAATCTCACCTGTTTCAACTTCCATAACTATAGCACAACCATGTTCTGCTTTGTGTTTGATTAGTTGTTTTCTTAAAGCATCCTCAGTTACATCTTGAATGTCAATATCGATAGTAGTATAAAGGTCGTTTCCGTTTTTAGGCTTGATTTCGTTGGTAGGGTCAACTGGCATCCATGTTCCACCAGCAATCTTTTGCATCAATCTTTTTCCATGTGTACCTTGTAATGTCTCGTTGAATGCACCTTCTAAACCAACTACATATTTGCCAGCTTCGTAATTGTAAATCCCAATGGTTCTTTTTGCTAATTCTCTATAAGGAAGTTCACGTTTGTTCGATTTGATAATTATCAATCCACCTTTATTTCTTCCTAATCGGAGGATGGGTAGTTTTTGAACTTCGAGTAATTGTTTGTAGGATACGTTTCTTTTAACACGTAGGTAATAGTTCTTTTGAGCTCTAGCGCGAGTAAGTGTTTTCTTGTATTGGGCTTTTGAGCGGTCTTTAAATATTCTACTTAATCCGTAAGCTAAAGAGTCGATGTTGGCATTGAAGAAACGGTCACTTTTATTGGAGATTAAATCCACACGAATTTCATACTTAGGTATGGTTACTGCCAATAAGCTTTGGTTGGTGCTGTAGATATTTCCTCTTAAGGCGCTGATTTCTTTTTCTTCAATACTTCTATTGATACCCATCTTTCTGAGTCCATCACCTTCTTTAAACTGGATAAAGAGAATTTTAGCCATAATTGCAAGCGCAAATAGCACCATGAAGAGGTATGTTACGATACTCTTCAAGTGAATTGATTTTATGGCTTTCTCAGTTGTCATGCTTAGTCTTCGATTGTGATTTTTCTTGGAGGAGTCTGTGATTCTTCAAGTCCCATCCCTTTAACTAATTCAGCCATCTTTGTAGGTCTAGTACTTTCCATCAATAATGATTTCATGTAGATTGACTTAATGCGCATGGCTTTAACTTCTTCTTTTGTATGATTGATTTGTCTTTGAGTGTCTTGGGCGCGGAAAGTGTTGCTGATAAAAAGAATGATGAGCAGAATAACATAGAAGATGAATGGGAAATTCTTCTCTGCTTTTTCGCGAGAAAAGATGCTTCCATCCAATAATGGGCGTACGTAACGAAAGAAGAAATTATTCTTTCTTACTGCCTTAGGCTTGGCCTCTTTTATGTCTTCTTTTATCTTGTTCATTTTGCTATTCTGCTGTCATTTCTGCAATACGTAATCTTGCGCTTCTGGCTCTCGAATTGATTTCTATTTCTTCTTCATTGGCGATAATTGGTTTTCTATTCACAGATTTCCAATCGTTTAATATTTTCCCGTAAAAGTCTTTTTCTAAATCCCCTTGTACATTCCCGGTTTTGATGAAATTTTTAGCAATGCGGTCTTCTAAAGAATGGTAGCTTAAGATGACTAATCGTCCTTCTGGGTTCATGATTTGAGTACACTGATTCAACATGTCTTTAAAGGCTTCGAGCTCCTGGTTGACCTCTATTCTTAAGGCTTGAAAAACTTGAGCATAGAATTTGTTCTCACGAAACTTAGGAGCCAATGGAAGTAGGCTGTCTTTAAGTGCTTGAATAGTATCGAAGGGATTCTCTTCTCGAACTGCTATGATGTGATGACTAATTTTATAGGCATTCTTTAGTTCTCCATAAAGGCGAAACATATTTGTTAAGTCATGCAGTTCGTAGGTATTTAGAATGTGACTTCCTGTGATAGCTCCTCTTTGGTCCATTCTACCATCAATAGGTCCGTCAAAGCGTGTACTGAAACCTCTTTCTGGAGTGTCGAACTGATGACTAGAAACACCAAGGTCTGCTAATAGCCCATCTATTTTCTTTACTCCATGAAGTCTTAGGAAATTCTTTAAAAAGCGGAAGTTTTCATGAATTAGAGTAAATCTAGAATCGTTTGGAATATTTCTTTTAGCATCTTCATCTTGGTCGAATGCGTATAAATGGCCATTCTCTAGTTGATCTAGAATCTTTCTGCTGTGACCACCACCACCGAAAGTCACATCAACATAAATCCCATTAGGGTTAATGTTTAGTCCTTCAATACATTCGTTCAATAATACGGGCAAATGGTACATAGTTTTTTTTACTTACTCATTGTCATGAGGAATATTCCCCATCACCTTTTCAGCAAGTGAGCCAAAGTCAACGTCTGGGCTATTCAATACACCTTCGTAGGTGTCTTTGTCCCAAATTTCCATTCTGTTAACCGAAGAAGAAATCACCAGGTTTTTCTTGATGTTGGCATAAGTGACCAAATCCTTTGGGATTTGAATTCTTCCGTTAGAATCTACATCTACCGAACGAACACCAGCCATAAAAGCTCTGATGAAATCATTATTCTCTTTTACAAAGCGATTCAGTTTTGTTAAGCCTTCAGCTTCTTTATTCCATTCGCTCATGGGATAAAGCTCTAGGCAATTCTGAAAAATACTTCTCTTGAGAATAAATCCTTCGTTAAGAATGGGTTGAACTTGTTTTTTTAAACCTGCAGGGATCATCACGCGACCTTTCGCATCTGCCTTAACCTCGTATGATCCAATTAGATTTATCATTGTTACTTGCTAAAATTGAGTGTAAAAATACAGTTATTTTACCACATTATCCCACTTTTTACGTCTGTGTTAATAAAATGTTGCAGTAAATGTTGGATATTTTTAGCTAAAGTGTCATAAAGAACAGAAAAACAGCGATATATGAACTATGTTTAACGGTGGGAAAAAGTGGATGTGTTTATAACTTTTTTTTGATTGTTAATTACTGACAGTCTTTTTTTTACATAAGTCACTTGTGTAGTTTGAGCTTGTATAACATGTCTAAAGACAGGTCGTTATGAGGGAGGGGTAGGGTTTGTGTGTAGGTTTGAATAGAAATATTTTAGAAAATATAAAGACCTCCCACTTTACTGTGGTTTGTATTGGGATTTCAGAGGAGGGTAAAAAGTGGAGATTTCTGTGAGAAATATAAATGAGACTAGATTCTGAGAAATGAGTAAATTTGCCAATTCGATTACATAACAAATCCTTAAAGTAAGTTTAGAATGCAAGAAGAGTCTAAAAAAATAGATAAGGTAATTGATGTGGAGAAGGTAATAGCCAGCAAAAACAAGAACTTGTTAAAGTGGCTGCCATCTTTTGTGATATCGTATCTGAAAAGGATAATACATCAGGATTTTATCAATGATTTTCTGCATAGGAATAAAGCGGTTTATGGTCTAGATTTTGTGAAGGCTATACTTGATGATTTTGGTGTAACTGTGACTTGGGAAGGATTAGAGAATATTGGAGTTAACGATAGGGTTATTATTGCTTCTAACCATCCTCTAGGAGGGATGGATGGAATTGCATTAATGCATGTGATAGGTCAATTGAGAAAAGACATTCAATTTCCGGTGAATGATATATTAATGAATCTGCCGAACTTAAAAGAGCTTTTTGTCCCTATTAATAAGCATGGAAGCAATATGGAAAATGCTAGAATTATTGACAAAACATTCGAAAGCGATGTGATTACTCTGTTTTTTCCAGCTGGATTGGTGAGTAGAAAACAAGCTAAAGGAGTGATGGATTTAGAGTGGAAAAAGACATTTATTAGAAAAGCAAGAACCTATAAGCGTGATATTATTCCAACATTTATATCAGGTAAGAATAGCAATTGGTTTTATGGTTTAGCTAAGTGGAGAAAGCGTTTGGGGATTAAAGCCAACTTGGAAATGTTATATTTGGTAGATGAAATGGTTAAGCAAAGAGGAAAAGAAATAAATATTAATTTTGGGCCTGTTATTTCTTATGAGAAATTTGATAGAAGCAAGTCGGATATTGAATGGGCAAAAGAAATAAAAGAAGTAGTCTATAACTTGAACAACTAAAAAAAACGAAACAAATGAAAGCTATAATTCCAAAAGTGGATAGAGCATTATTAGACGCTGAATTGACAGCAGACAAATATTTGGCAGATACTAATAATGGAGGAAACCAGATATATGTATTCACTGCTCACGATTCACCACATTTGATGCGTGAAGTAGGAAGGTTAAGGGAGATTACTTTTAGAGATGCTGGTGGTGGAACTGGCTGCGAACTTGATATTGATGAGTATGATACTTTAGAAAAGCCTTTTCAGCAATTAATTGTTTGGAATCCTGAAGATAAGGAGATTACAGGTGGGTATAGGTTTATACATGGTAAGGATTTGGAAGTTAATGGCACAGAAGTTAAAAGTGCTACTTCTCACCTTTATAAATTTTCTGAGGAGTTTATACAAGATTATTTACCTCATAGTATAGAGCTTGGGCGTTCTTTTGTACAGCCCAATTATCAGCCTACTTTTAATCTGAAAAAAGGATTGTATTCTTTAGATAATTTATGGGATGGAATTGGTGCGATGGTTGTGGGGATTGCAGGAGTTAAATACTTATTTGGGAAAATGACTATGTATACCGATTACGATAAAGAGGCTAGAGATATTCTTCTTTATTTCTTTTACAATTTCTTTCCAAATAAAGACCGGTTAATGGTTGCACACGAACCTTTGGCTCTTGAAGCTACAGAAGAAGAATTAGAAGCCATATTTACAGGAAGTACTTTTGAGGAGAATTATAAGATTTTAGTAAAAAGCCTTCGTCAAAGAAAAGAAAATATTCCTCCATTATTTAATGCATATATGAATTTGTCACCTACTATGAGAACTTTTGGTACAGCTGTGAATGATGAGTTTGGATATGTTGAAGAAACGGGTATGATGATTACGGTAGATGATCTTTACGAGAAGAAAAAGAAGCGATACCTACAAAGTTATATCGCAAAAATTTCCCATAATATTAAAGCAATGAGGAGGACACGAAATGATCGTTAGTAGTGCAGAATTTGTAAAAAGTTCTACTGAAGTTAAGGCTTGCCCAAAAGGGCAATATCCCGAATATGCCTTTATTGGGCGTTCTAATGTTGGTAAATCTTCATTAATAAATAAGCTAACTAATAAATCTAAGTTAGCTAAGACCTCTTCAACTCCAGGTAAGACACAGTTGATTAATCATTTCTTAATCAATGAGCAATGGTTTCTGGTTGATTTGCCTGGCTATGGCTTTGCCAAAATGCCTTTGCCAGTTAAGAAGAAAATGGAGGTAATGATTAGTCAGTATCTTTTGCAACGACAGAATTTAATGAATATATACGTTTTGATAGATTCTCGTCATCAACCATTGGATATTGATATTGAGTTTATGGAGCAGCTTGCTGAAAATCAATTGGCATTTTCCATAATATTTACGAAAGCTGATAAGCTCAAAAAAAGAAAGTTAGAAGATAGTATTTCTAAATATAAAACTAAGTTATCTGAGTCTTGGGAAGAGTTGCCTGCTATGTTTGTTACTTCTTCTGAGACGGGTTCTGGTACGAATTTGATTCTGAATGATATTGAATCCATCAATACGTTATTTCACCTAGATTAAGGTAATTTCACCTAGTAATTCAGTGTTTCAATAATAACTCATCTTCTATTATTTGATGGTTGAATATTTTAGCGTAGTTTTATTTGTTTTAAAATCAGCCTGTTATGTGCTGTTGTGCAGGTGGGTGCCTTGTGATTTAATAGGTAGATAAATAATTTGATTTTTTCCTTAGAATTTCTAAATTTGTGTTTACCTAATCATTTTTTTAAAACAATCAATTATGAGAAAAAATTTACTTTTAATTTTATCAATGTTTGTAGGTTTTGGGTTATTTGCTCAAGGATATGAACAAAATTTTGATGGATTCACATCAGGTGATTATTTAGCTGAGGTGGATACAGATTGGACAACTTGGAGTAATGCCCCTGGAGGTGCCGAAGATCCTACAATCTCTGATGCGTTTGCTGCTTCTGCACCAAATTCCGTTTTTGTTTCTGGTACTAACGATGCTGTTTTCCCTTGTGGTGATTTAACATCTGGTGCTTATGAAATTTCTTTCGATATGTATGTACCAACTGATCGTGTTGGATATTTTAATATTCAGCAAGTATTTGGTTCTGACCGGGCAATGAGTTTAACATTTATGCCTGGTGGTGATGTAACTGTTTCTGCTGGTGGTCAAGCACCAACTGGAGTTACTTTTGCACATGATACATGGTTTACTGTTGATGTTCAGATTGACCTTAATACAGATAATGCTAAGTGTTTCATTGATGGTGAAGAAATTGTACAATGGACTTATAGTCTAAAAGAAGACGGAACTGCTGGTACATTACAATTAGGCTGTGTAAATATGTATGCTTATGATGGTGGAAACGGTAGTACACCTGAATACTATTTTGACAATTTTGCATTTGATGCAATGGCAACTGTTCTTTATTCTCAAAACTTTGATGAATTTACATCTGGAGATTATTTAGCTGTTGTTGATGAAGATTGGACAACTTGGAGTAATGCACCTGGTGGAGCTGAAGATCCAATGATTTCTGATGCTCAAGCTTCTTCTACTGCAAATTCTGCTTTTGTTTCTGGAACTAATGATGCTGTTTTCCCTTGTGGAGATTTAACATCTGGTTCTTATAAAATTGCTTTCGAGATGTATGTTCCAACTGATAGAGTTGGTTATTTCAATATCCAGCAAGTTTTTGGTTCAGATTGGGCAATGAGTTTAACTTTTATGCCTGGTGGTGATATTACAGTTTCTGCAGGTGGACAAGCTCCTACAGGTTTTACTTTCACGCATGACACTTGGTTCCCAGTAGAAGTAATGGTTGACATTGATGCTGATGAGGCTTCTTGTACTGTTGATGGTGTTCTTTTAACAGAATGGCAGTATAGTCTTAAAGAAGACGGTACAGCTGGTACAAACCAATTAGGTTGTGTAAACATGTATGCTTATGACGGTGGTAATGGAAGTACTCCTGAATATTATTTCGATAATTTTGAGTTTGTGTCTCTTTCTTCGGCTTTAGCACCTCCAACAGTTGATGTTAGTGTTGATGAAATGGTTGCCTTAATTACTGATGGACTTGCTGTAACTGAAACATTTGACATTGCTAATGTTGGTCAGCAAAACTTAAGTTATAATGTATATCCAACTTACAATGTATCTGCAGCTTCTGGTTCAGCAACTGGTGTTGTTGCTCATTGTGGTGAATATGAAAATGGTGTTGGCTACACAGGTGCTACAACTGCTAAATCTGCTGTATTATTAGGAGCTTCTTTACAAGAAGAATATATTGGTACGGAAATAACTTCTGTTGAGATTTATGTTGCTCAAGAAATGACAGAAACAACTATGTATGTATGGGCAAAAGGAGAAACTACGGTTCCTGGTCCTGGTGCAATCCTTTATGAAGAAGATTTTACACCAACTATTGATGCATGGAATACAATTGAATTAGATACTCCTATTTTGCTAACAGGAGATCCTGTTTATATTGGTTTAGCTTATTTTCAGCCAGCTGATATGTTTTCAATAGGTGTTGATGCTGGACCTAAGGTTCTTGGTGTTAACTGGCGTTCTACTGGTCCTGGTTGGAGTGAGCTTTCTGCTGTTATCGAAGCTAATTATTGTATTAGAGCTAATGTTAGTGGTGATCCTCAAGTGGCTTGGATGAATGTTCCTGTTGATTTTGGTATGATTGCTCCTGGTGATAGTGAAACTGTTGGAGTATTTATTAGTCCTGATGGTTTGCCTAATGGTCAATATACTGGTGCTATAGTTGTTGCTGCTAATGACCCTGAAACTGGTTATACTGAAATTGATGTTACTTTGGATATCTTAATTGGTACTGATGAGTTAAATACATTAGATGCTGTTTCTGTTTATCCTAATCCTACAAATGATGTAGTATTTGTAAAAGCTGATTCTCAAATTGAGCAAGTAGTTGTAAGTAACTATTTAGGTCAAGTTGTTGATGTTTATACAGCTCTAGGTAACGAAGGACAAATTAATGTCTCTCAGTTAGACAATGGTGTTTATTTCTTAGAAGTAACTACTGGTCTTGCTAAGCACACTATTAAAGTGATTAAAAAATAATATTGATTCAATTCAATAGAAAAGGGATGCAATTTGCATCCCTTTTTTTTTTGTGTTCCTTTGCTTTGTTCTAAATTTCCTGTTGATAATGAGTATCCACACTACCAACCCCATCTTGTCTAAGGATTCTTGAGCCATTAATTTTGGCGTATGAAAAAGAATCAGAAGTACAACAAGTCAAATATGTTTCC
>JADGDY010000158.1 GCA_016744655.1 Bacteroidales bacterium
CATAGCAGAACTGGCTTCACCAACTCCAGGAAAAATCACTTTATCTGCTGATTGTATGATTTCGGGATTATCAGTCACTTGACTTTCATAACCCAATCTTATCAAGGCATTTTTTACAGAGCTAATATTTCCTGCATTATAATCTATTATTGCTATCATAATCTTCCTTTTGTACTGGGGATGGAAAAACTATTGTTCTTAGCAATGGCCTTCTTAATGGCTTTAGCAAATGCTTTGAATATAGCTTCTATTTTATGGTGTTCATTCTCACCTTCAGCTTTAATATTGAGATTACATTTTGCAGCATCACTAAAGGATTTAAAGAAATGGAAAAACATTTCGGTGGGCATTTCGCCAATTTTTTCACGATTGAAATCAGCTGTCCAAATTAACCAAGGTCTTCCTCCAAAATCTATAGCTACTTGAGCTAAACAATCATCCATTGGTAAAAGAAAACCATAGCGCTCAATTCCTTTTTTGGAACCTAAAACTTTCAAAAATGCTTCGCCTAAAATTATTGCAACATCCTCAATACTATGATGCTCGTCAACTTTTAAATCTCCATGTACAGATAAATACAAATCTATTTGAGCATGTTTTGCAATTTGCTCCAACATATGGTCAAAAAATCCCAATCCAGTTGAAATACTCGATTTCCCTTGTCCATCTAAATTAATATCCAGATTAATTTCTGTTTCTTGGGTTTTCCTCTTGATAGCCAAGCTTCTGGGTTTAGCTTTCAAATACTCGTAAACTTCCTTCCAATCTTTAGTAGTTAAAATTGCCTTTTCACAAGTGTCCCCAATGAAAATTCCTTTTGCCTTTAGGTTCTCAGCCAATTCCATATCACTTTCTCTATCTCCTATTACAAAAGAATTGGTCAAATCATAATCACCATAAATATACTCTTGCAACATTCCAGTTTTTGGCTTTCGTGTTATTGCATTTTCTTCAGGAAAACTCTTGTCAATTTTAACCGAAGAGAATCTGACACCCTCGTTATCAAATGCCTTTATGATTTTATTTTGTGCAGACCAAAAATCTGCTTCTGGAAAAGACTCTGTTCCCAAGCCATCTTGATTGGTTACCATTACCAGCTCATAATCCAACTCATTAGCTATTCGAGAAAGCCATTGAAAAACACCTGGGTAAAATTCCAATTTCTCCAAACTATCCAACTGAAAATCTAGAGGAGGCTCTATCACCAAGGTTCCGTCTCTATCAATAAACAATACCTTTTTCATTTAAATATTTTTAAGTGTTTCGAGTAAAATTTTGTTTTGTTGAGTAGTACCAATGGTCAAGCGCAAAGCTCCTTCCACTTCTTTGGATTTATCTCGAATGATGATCCCCTGTTTTCTTAGCACATCCATTACTTTATCAGCCTCTTCAAATTCTACCAAAATAAAATTCGCTTCAGAAGGAAATATCTTCTTTACAGATCTCATATCTTTCAATTCAGCTACTAATGCTTCTCTTTCTTCAACTATTTGTTTCACTTGTCGCGCTACCCCGTCTCTATTATTTAAGGCATTTAACATTTCGGTTTGACTCAAAGTATTTACATTATAAGGAGGTTTTATCTTATTGAGGACCGCTATAATTTCAGGATTTGCATAAGCCATTCCCACACGTAAACCTGCCAATCCGAATGCCTTACTCATGGTTTGCAGCACCACAAGATTGGGTGTGGAATCCAAAATACTCATTCCACTTTCAGAAGCGGAGAAATCTATATAAGCTTCATCCAGTACCACCACACCATAAAAATTATCTGCTATTCTTTTTACCTCTTCTAATGGAAAAACATTTCCTGTAGGATTATTTGGTGAGCATATGAATAGTAATCCTCCAGATTTAATGTCATTCTCAATTTCTTTAAATGTTGGTAACTGAAAGTCTTTATTTAAAGGAAGCTTTACGATTTCCACATTATTAATTTGTGCTGACACTTCATACATACCGTAGGTCGGAGGAAATATAAAAGCCTTGTCTTCTTGAGGTTCACAAAAAGCCCTAAACAATAAATCGATGATTTCATCGCTACCATTTCCTATGAAAACTTGATTCGTTTTCAGTTCTTTCCAATCGGAAATGAGCTTTTTCAAATCCTTTTGATAAGGATCAGGGTAACGATTTAGTTGGGTATCGTTGGGATTCTCATTGGCATCAAGCCAAATATTTGCCAATCCACTGAACTCATTTCTTGCCGAACTATAAGGAATTAAATCCCTTATGTTTTTTCTGGTCATCTGGTTGATATTAAACATCGCTTATTTCTTTTAATCTGATGGATACTGCATTTTTGTGTGCCATGAGTCCTTCTTCTTCCGCCATGATTTCGATGGCTTTACCTATGCTTGATAGACCTGTTTTTGTTAGTTCTTGGAAAGTAATTTTCTTGGTAAAACTATCAATAGATACTCCGCTATAGTTTTTAGCGAAACCATTGGTAGGTAAGGTATGATTGGTACCGCTGGCATAGTCTCCAGCACTTTCGCAGGAATAATTCCCAAGGAACACAGAACCAGCATTTATTACTTTCCTAATGTGCTGATTTGCATTTTCTGAAGCAACAATTAAATGCTCGGGGGCATATTGATTGCTAAACTTGAAACAATCTTCTAAACTATCAAGAAGAATCACCTTACTATTTTGCAAGGCTTGTTTAGCTATTTCTGCTCGTGGTAAGACAGCTAACTGTTTTGAAATTTCTAAAATAGACTCCTCTAAAATACTTTCATTATCACTTAATAATATCACTTGACTATCGCCACCATGTTCTGCTTGAGAAAGTAAATCGGCGGCAACAAATTTGGGGAGGCTGGTCTCGTCAGCTATCACTAAAACTTCACTGGGGCCTGCTGGCATATCAATGGCAATCCCCATTTGTTGGACGAGTTCTTTTGCCTTGGTCACATGCTGATTTCCTGGGCCAAAAACCTTATAAACCTGTGGAATAGTTTCAGTTCCAAAAGCCATAGCAGCAATTGCCTGCGCTCCTCCAACCTTGTATATCTTATTAATTCCAACTAAACCTGCTGTATACAAAATAGCTGGATGAATATTTCCATTCTCATCGCAAGGAGAACATAAAACGATTTCTTTACATGCCGCCAATTGAGCTGGAATCCCGAGCATCAAAATGCTAGAAAATAATGGAGCTGTACCTCCGGGTATATAAAGTCCAACTTTTTCAATTCCGACACTCCTTCTCCAGCATTTTACTCCTGGACTGGTTTCAATAATTTCTTCTTGTAACCTTTGTGCTTTATGGAATTTCTCAATATTCTCTTTCGCCAAATTAATGGCTTCTTTTAACTCTATCGAAACTTCTGCTTCTCGCATTTCCTCAAAACTAACTTGTAAACTATTTAAATCAGCTCCTTGCAAGTCCTTAGTTATTTTTATTAAAGCAGCATCTTTTCCAAGTTTAACCTCCTCTATAATAGTTTTTACAGTCTCCTCTAAATCCTTATTCTCTAGGCTTGGCCGTTTCATCAATAAGGACCAATCCTTTTCTATGGTATTTTTTATCACCTTCATCATATCACCATTTTATCAATTGGAATTATTAGTATATCCTCGGCTCCTGCTAGTTTCAGCTCATCAATCACTTCCCAAAACATACGTTCATCTATTACAGAATGAAGAGAGCACCAACCTTCTTCGGCCAAGGGTAAAACTGTTGGACTTTTGAGGACAGGCAAAATTTGAGTAACAGCTGTGACTTTTGTTTCTGGAACATTCATCAAAATATACTTGCTGTTTTTGGCTCGTAAAACGGCCTTTATTCTAAAAATAAGACGGGATAATAATGCTTCTTTCTCTTCATTCATTTGTGGTGATTTAATCAGAACAGCTTCCGATTTTAATATCACCTGAGTTTGCCTTAAGCCGTTTTTAAACAAAGTTGAACCCGAGCTTACGATATCACAAATCCCATCGGCAAGACCAATATTGGGAGCTATTTCAACCGACCCAGATATGGTATGAATATCAGCATTCACATTGTTCTTTTGCAGAAAGGCTGAGAGAGTTTTAGGATAAGAGGTAGCTATTTTCTTTCCTTCAAAATAGCTAATGGAATCATCCTCCACCTCTTTTGGAACCGCTAAACAGACTTTACATTTGGAGAAACCAAGCTTCTCAACTACTTCTACTTTCTTCTGCTTCTCTACCAAAAGATTCTCTCCTACTATGGCAATATCGGCCACGCCATCCTCAATATATTGTGGGATATCGGAGTTACGCAGGTATAAAATTTCGATGGGGAAATTGGCTACGGTTACCTTTAATTGGTCGTTTCCATTATTAACAGAAATACCACAGCTTTTAAGCAATTGTAGTGACTGTTCGTTTAATCTTCCGCTTTTTTGGATGGCAATTTTTAATTTACTCATTTTAAAGTTTTAATTGCCTGAGTAAACTTAAGGGAATGCTATAAAAACAAAAAACCCATCTGATTTACTCAGACGGGTTTTGAAATATTTTTAGATTACATATATCATTTCCTGCTCGCCTGAGGGCCAGTATGAAAATGATGATGATGTAATTGACTTAAATACATTTTTCGTTTTTTATTGATGGGGCAAAATTACATTTTTTTTGGATTGTACAAGAAATATTTATTTGTTTTTTGAAATCACTAGCCTAAACCTTTCTATCACAACTAACATTAAGTGCTAATAATCTGCATATTACACTCTCATATGAAATTATTGTTAATTGGGTATTGGAGATGGTTTTATAGAACGCTACGCTGTAGCTTTATAGAAAACATAGGCATGTTTTCTATAAAGAGGTTGGTGCGCTGCACCAAATTCTCTACGGGAAAGTATTCTTCTTTATTTTCAATTCTCATTGTTTCATGAAAAAAATTAAACAATCTCTATTTGACATAAATCATGATACCATTTTTTACACTTAAAATACAGTACACCACCATATTTATAGATAAATGAGCCTAGGCATGAAACAAGAGGTGCAGAGCACCGACCCTATTTATAGAAACCCTATTCCCCAAATAAAACCAGAGGTGCAGCGCACCGTTCTATTTATCATCTTACCAACCTTTCACATCATCAAAAAATTCGAAAAGATATTCATCTTTAAATTCAATTTCAAACTTCTTCAGAATCCCAAGATATTCGTCTTTAAAACTTGTTTTCTTATGATGTTCATCTTGATTTAAAACATATTTAGCTACAATATCAATTTGTGAATGCGAATGGGTGAAAGCCCCATATCCATTTTGCCAATAGAATTTTTCTCTGGATTTTCTATTGGAGTTAATCCAGTTATCAGTAGAAGTTTTAATGAGTTCTACTAGATCTGGTATTTTTTGGTTCAAATTATATCCAATGAAAATATGAATATGATCAGGTTGTGAACCAATAGCTATTAGCTTATGCTCTTTGTTTTGAATTATTGCTGTGATGTATTTTTCTAGTTCATCTTTCCAGCTTTTTTCTATTAATTGTTTTCTATTCCTCACTGCAAAGACCAGATGGAAATAGGCTTGTACATATGTATCTCCCATGACATTGATTTTAAATGGATAACGAAGATACGGAAAAAAGAATTATTTGATGATTAATAGAACGCTACGCTGTAGCTTGTTTGAAAACATCTGGCATATTTTCTATAAATAGGTTGGTGCGCTGCACCAAGTTCTCTTTGGATAATGATTTTCTTTAAATTCGAATATGATAATGCCCTGAATTGAAAAAAGGATTGAAAAGCTTCTGTTAACAACCTACTTCAGGAAAAAGGTAGGAGGACCGTCCTATTTATAAATATATGAACCCAATATAAATTGAGGTGCAGAGCACCGACCCTATTTATAGATGAATAAAACCGGACATAAAACAAGAGGTGCAGCGCACCGTTCTATAAATACCATTTCACACCTACATATCAACAAGTTAACCATATCTATTTCTATATTTTTCAATTTATCATATAGATAATATAAAAACCACACGTACTTTCCTCTAAAACCACACGTGCTTTCTTCCTAAACCACACGTGAGCTTCACTAAAACCACACGTGGTTTTAATCAAAAGCAAACGTGTTTTTTTAAAAAGTCATACCTGATTTATTTTGTAGCACAAATAGTTATTAAAATATTAGGTGATTCTACCTCTCAAAATAGAGGCATCCACACCACTGCGGACTTTGTAAAAATTATTGAACTAGGTGATTCTACCTCTCAAAACAGAGGTATCCACACCTGATTTTTCCTCCTCATACTTTTCTTTACCGGTGATTCTACCTCTCAAAACAGAGGTATCCACACCTTACCTTTAATTTAGTAATATGACTACAATGGTGATTCTACCTCTCAAAATAGAGGCATCCACACCTACCTACAAATATAGGAGAAAATGAATACAGGTGATTCTACCTCTCAAAATAGAGGCATCCACACCCAGCAATCCATGATTTACTTTCAGATCCAGGGTGATTCTACCTCTCAAAATAGAGGCATCCACACCAGACCATTATATAAGTGTCTCGATCGAAAATTAATAGTTTACAAAATTAACTATGTTTATTGCTGTTTTCATAATCAATCTTCTCTTTCTTTTGGTAGTTTAATAATTCACAAAGTTCTTTATCGTTTTCCATTTCTTCATAGGTCCACCCTACTGGAATATTGGCATGGAATGCTGTGTTTCTTAATTGCTTTACAGTGTTTGCTAGATTTGGGGCTACATTTTTCAAACTTAATATTTGGATAAAATTAATTCTGTCAAACCCTTTTTCATGCTTTTCGAGTTGATTTATTGTTTCAGGTTTTAATCCTTCTATTACCTCTTTCTCCCATAGTAATAAATATGCGGCCCAATAATAGGACTGGTTATGAACCCTTTGTATTTCTCTTGCTACTTCATCTAATAAAATGGTATAAATTCCATCTTTCTTCGTTACTCCAACATTTTCTTTTTGTTCAGGGTTTTCATATCGTAAAAACAATTGCTTTACCACATCTTTTATCATGGGTTTGCTTTCTAGTAATAAATGATCATCAAGCTGATGGAATTTCAATTCTATATTTACTTTTCCTATTCCATCAATATTTAATGGGAATGGGATTATTGTGTTTCTTAAGTTTCCAAAATTCCATTGCTGCTTTTCAGTAATATTTTCAAGGACTAAAGCTTTTATGGCTGGATTTGTTTTTCCTAAGTATTGATGTGTTATAAACCATAAAATTGCATCTTTACTAAATACATTATTTACTAATCCAATAACTTTTCTTTTCTGACTTTTACTCTCCTCAGGTAAATAGTTAAGATAATTATTGTATTGATAATGAGATTGAAACAAGTGATTTGGCCAATCGCTATCTCTTATCATCTTAGATAAACTTAGCTTATTAATATCTCCCTTATCATCAAAAAATACTTTTATAGGCAAAAGAGGATGAATATTAAATGGAATATGATCTGCATTCTCGGGATAATCTGTTTGATAAGAAATGCCAAGTTTAGAGAGTATTGGATTTAATACTTTTCGCTTGTAATGTACAAGGTTCTCGCTCCAACATTTTAGTTTCTCAATGGTTCTAATGGAAATTTTAAATAGCAAATCATCAATATGCTCTGCCGATTCTATGGTTTGTTTAATTTCATGGGGTAAATGCTCAGTTATTCCATCTAGAAGAAAAGCATACCTGTTTCTTCTATCATTTATTTTTCGAATCCCAATATCTTTTAAACTATAATGAAAAACACTCATTCTTTGGTATTCATCTTTTCGTAAAAACTTAAACTTGCTATCGTTTTCATAATTCCAATCGAAGTATTTGTAGCAGCGCATTATCTGCCTATTTTTTTCGGCCCTAGGCTTTCTTATGTTTTTTTCTTCATGTGTATATTGGCTGAGTTCATCAATAATAAATTTGATTCGTTTCTGAGCTTTTTCTATTTGTTCCTTTTTAAGTTTATCATGTGCTAAAGGTTTATTCCAATTTCTCTTCATAAACTCAGGTAACTCATTCTCAGTTAAATGCTCAAGATTAGCAGCATCTCCTTTATTTACCTTATTAATATCACCAATTAGTTTACTAATAAATGGCTTGATATCTTTTCCTTCTATAATAGCTATCATCAAGTTTTTCATGGTTCTATAACCCATGGCGAAAAGTTGCTGAGGATGTTCTTTAAGACGTAGTGTTACATGATGATCATTTAACACCAAACGTGCTTCATCTGGAGTTTTTCGGCCAAATATTAGATTTCTGGTATTTACCTTTTTTATTACCTTTCTATTTAAACCATAATCCCAAACTTCTTTTTCTATTTCTTTAGTTTTAAAGCTTTCAAACATCCATTCCCAGTTGGAGGTTTTATCAAAGTCCATTAAAAACTGTACCGAGAATTCCATAAACCTATCAAAAGCTCTTGGCTTTCTGTCTTGTTCAAATGAAAATGCATAATAGTTGAGTTCTATAGGCGCTGTCTCGAGATTTAAGACAAACTCATTATACTTCTCATCGCTTTTTGACAAATTACCTTTATCGAAATTGTTGAGCCATTTGGCCATCTTCTTTTTTAAGAAATCATTGGCCCTAAGTTTAAACAGAGTGTAATCTTCCAATGTTTCTCTTTCCTTTTTTCTGTCCTTTTCACATTTCTCTTTAAACAAATGGAGGTTAATTAGAAAGTCTTTTATCCAAATTCTTTCTTCTATAAACAAACCTAACATCTTAAAAATATGAGCTCCTCCATTTTTTTCTCTAATGCTATCAATTATTAACCGGTGTAATGTTTTCACTGAAAACTAAAAACTATAGTCGGGTTGAGAAATCAATTGACATTCTATACTACCATCTAATAAATAAGCCTCCCCTTCCTTAGGTTCTTTTTTAATCAAGTTGAACTGTAATTCCTTTAAAAAGTCATTCTCCTTGCACCATTCTATTACTTCCTGAGATGATTCAACATTCTTACCATTGGACAAAAAAATTGGAAATTGTTCTGGATTATTAACTTCTATTGGTAAATCGTTTAAATAAGAAATGAGTTTAAATGTTTGACGAATGTTTAAAGTTTCTGACTTTTGCTCCTTTGGTAAACTATCTAAAATATTATCCTCAAATCCGTAATAGTTTCTTGAAGCTCCATCTCTGTGAGTTAAGTGCTGAAAAATTCTTCTTTTGATTTTATATTTAGGCAAATCGTTTCGTTTAAAACCTTTTTTTAATTGAAGAAATCTGTTCATTTCTCCTCTTGTTAAAAATAGGCTTAAGAAAAAGACTCTTCCATCTTGAGTCATCATTATTTTACCATCGTGAATATCAAAAAAGCGCATGTCATTTCTTCCTGGTTTCCTTGATTTTCTGCTGTCACAGTATTCTTTAAGATAATCATCTACCTCATAATTTAGTTTATTGTCTTTTCTCTGAGCCATAACCGCATTTTCATGAAATTCTTCAATAAATGCACTTAATTCTCTTGAGAATACCAATGGCTGATTATCATGCCATATATGTGATTGAAAATTCCTGATATGATTGAGTTTAAAAATCATTTCATTAATCAGGTTGATATCTTTTTCTTCTAGAGCAAAACCTGAGGAATTTTTCTCAAACATATATGCTTTCCAAAGATAATTTCTCAATTTTGAATAGGCCGTTTGACCTAAAACCTTTACACCATCATCTACTTTGGATTTCCATTTAATAAATATGTCCTCTAGCTCCTTTTTATTGCCCTCATAACTATTACCTTGTAGAAAATTAATATACCCAGCTAATCTAAAAAATGCGATATTATAAAAAATAGCGAATTCCGGATGTTTTCCGCCCATGAATTGTTGTGCCCTTGTAATGGGCTTTTGTTTTTTGCTTTGACCTGCTCCAAATCGAGAGTCGTTTGCTTTGTTTTTCATATTTATTTATTTGGGATTAATATTTACACTTAAAAATACTTTGTAGACTTTTGCGAACATATTTCGCTTTCTTTCCTTAGCTCTGTTTATAGAAATAAAGATTGAAAGAAAGCTTATTAAGGCAAGTATAATTGTTAACCAATCTAAAGTTCCATTTCCTGAAAAACAATACTGATAATAAATGGTCAATAGAAATGCTATAAACAGTAATAACCAAACAGCAACCGCTGTTTTAAAAAAACTATATTGTGCCATTAAAATAGGAAAGGTTTCTTTTTTTTGATTTATGGTCAAGTAATTATAAGCATCATTAAAAAACGCTCCGCTTCTAGCTGGGTTTATTAATTCCTCATCCAAAAATGATTTATTAAATAATCTTCTATTAATTAAATCTAGCTCTTTAGCATGCTCATGATTTTTCTCTAGGAATTCATTCCATGCATTCTTTTTCAAATAGACTTTCTCAATATACTTCCCAATATGCGATATAAAATGACCAAAGAAATAGGAAAGAAACAAAAATGGGATGAGAATTATTAGTCCATCCAGTTCGTTCATTCCCTTTTGAATCAGGCCATTACTTATTAATAACCAATAGATAACGGATAGGAAAAACCCACCTGGTAATAAAAAAGTGAGTAAATCAAAAAATGAAAGTTTTAAGGATTCCATAGCTAGTGTATTTTATAAATGATTGATAATTAAAACAATGCTTAATCTTGCCTTACAAATTTACGGAATCGAATAACTTAAAAAGAATATAAATGATATTATATCTAACTTGTTTTAAACATTTTTAAACAAAAGTTACAGATCAAACAGAATTGAGTATTAAAATTGGCAGGAATATCATTCTTCGGTAATAGAAGTTGAGACAATTTTCAAGATATAGAAACCAAATAACCATGGGTTAAAACCCATGGCCATTTATACTAAATAAAGACCGTTGCATGGTAATTAATAAAAATATGATTATATATAATTGTATATCAGATAAATAAGTTGTATTTTTATGGTATGAAAATACGCAAGGAACCTACATTAGCAGATAGTATTTGTGATTTACGAACAAGAA
>JADGDY010000159.1 GCA_016744655.1 Bacteroidales bacterium
TATTGATATTCAATGCCGAAAGTTGGCCTTTAATAGAACTGAATAAATCTATATTTTCTAAACTAAAAGCTTGTTTTGAATTTGTTTTCCTAGAGGATAACTTTAAATCTAACTCTGATTTATCCAATAACAAACTTCCAATATATAAGCGAGGTTGTATTTGACCAGGACTCATTTTAATATCATTGAATAAAATGTCTTTTATTCTGATATTTGCAGGAAACTTAACTGAATCCCCTAAAGACAAAACTTGCAAATCACTAATATGCAACCTATTGCCTTGCGTAGATCCGGTTGCTTTTTTCAGGTAAATGAGCCTTTCTCCATTATTGATACTTTGAAAGTAATCTACTAGTTTTAATTCTGTATTTTCAGAAAACAGGAAACGATCCAAATTATTAAACTCTTTATAATCTACATAAAAGTCATGGATTTGTAAACCAACTGATTCCACTCCAACATGGTCCATTCGTTTTAAATACTTATTACTGATGGTAAGACTTAAATCCTCTAATATAAAATCCTTCACTCCTATGGCTTTTATTTTCTCTACTTGATGCCCAAAGGATTCATAAAAACCTTTTGTATTGGCCTTATAATTAATTCTGGTTTGTCTATTTCCTTTTAGTTTTAGTGTAGGGTTTTTAATATAAATAGAATCGAATAAAAACTGCTTCTCCAAATACATATCGAATACTTCAACTCCACCAATAACGATATCCTCAACATTTAGTTTTACTTCTGATTTACTTTTTATAGAATCCTCGTGATGCTCATAGATATAAACCACTTGTTTACTCTCAAATTTCTTGTTCGCTAAATCAAAGCTCCATAAATCTGTTGTTAATGAAACAGAATCTTCTTTGCGAGTATATGAAGTTTTAGCTGATGATAGAATCAATTCTTTCGCTTCGAAGAACCGATCTTCTTTCAGATTTAGGCTAAGACCTTTACTATTAATGTTGAGCTCCTCGAAATTGACATTTGATTCTTTATTTTGAATTTGAAAATCAATATCAGCAGAAATTTGCGGGAGATCCAGATAGCTGAAAATTGCCTTCCAATCTAAGTTATTATCAGTGGAATGTGACTTGTTTCGAAATGGTATGTTTCCTACAATATCCAGACTATTCCATTTTAAAGTATCTGCCTTCACCTCCTTGGAACTTTTCAATAATTCTTTCCAATTAAGACCATTTATTAGGAGACCATTTGCATAAAGTTGACTTGGTTTGCCCAAGGATAATTGATTCAAGCTGATCTTAGTTTCATCAGAACTTAACAATCCTAAATCTGTATCAAATGCGAGTTTCAAAGACTCTAAATTCATCTCATTATTAGCTGGATGATATTTAAATTTTCCAATTTCCCCATGTCCATTTGAGAATACTTCAAGCCAATCACCGGTATATCCTGGAGGAATTGTAATATCATCAACAAATACATTAAGTTTTTCTAAGCTTACTCCTTTCTTCTTCCAAGTCATACTTCCATCTTGAATATCAAAATTTGCAACATCTAATAAAAATGGGAATGCATTGGGATTAGATGAAGTTGAGCTAATAAAGCTAATGATATCTATGTCAGGATTTACAATAAGTAAACGAGACAATTTTAAAACATCTTTCTCTAAAAATTGAAAAGGTTTAAATCCCTCCAAACTCAGTAAGGCTAAATCCCATTGACTTTGTAGTCCTTTTTTCTTATTGAACTTTATGTCTTTTAAACTCAGTTTTTGTTTTTGTTGATCATAGAAAAAAGAAGAATAAGAAAGACTATCTCTACTATTTTTTAAGTATAACTGAAATACATTACTCTCCAATCGGTTATTCTTAAATTCTAACTTTTGATGATGTAAAACAGGGTGATCTAATTTATAAACCAGGTCTTCAATTACAAAATCCATTTGAGGATGCTTTTGATATAAATCTTTCAGTTCCACAATAATCTCATTGAGTTCAAAATCAACACCAGACTTCTCAATACCTTTCCTTATCTTGTTTATACTCTCTTCTGGTTTTTCTCCAGTGGTTTGGATGGTGGAGTTTACGAGTTGAGCTACATTAATTCTAAGCCTATTCCCTTTTAAAAAAGGTTTCTCAGGATGCGCTACCCATTCAACAGAATCTAATTGTATCCTACCCTCCTCTATTTTTTGATTATTATCATTTAACAAGTTAATATGCTCTAATGCTCCAAAAGTTAAAACTGCCTGAAGTGAAGTTTGGTTTTCATTAAAATCAAGGTTTTCCACAAATATTGAAGTCTGGTTTCTTTTAAAATTTAAGCTTTTGGTCTTCAAATTTACAGTTTCAAATTGTGGTAGATCGATAGAATTCGGATAGTTTAATGAATCTGCAAACAATTGAACAACAATAAGATCGGCATAGCTAAGTTGCAATAAACTATCGCCATTTAAATTAATTTGAAGATTTAACTTGCCCAAATTTAATTCATCCAATTCTAAAGAATGTAGAAAACCTGATCGGTTTACAACTTTTGCATCTATCTTTTGGCTATTATCATTATTTGAATACAAATTTAGTCCGAGATTTAAGTTTTTCAGTTCTAGGGATTTTACTTTAGCCTCACCAGTAAAAAGATCAAAATAATGAATTCCATTGATTGACAAAGTATCTAATTCCACAAATTGAATATGTGGTTGAGAAACACTATCATGAGCTTGTTCAACCCGAATGTGATTAATAAAAATGGTTCGCTTAAATAGTTTCCATCGCATTTTGTCAAAATCCAAAACATATCTATCCTTTGTTAATTGAGAAAACCCCTCTTCGAGCATAGGGCGAAGGATGTACTTGGTATAAAGTGGAGGGAATAGGAATATGGTGAGAATCAAAATAATAAATAGTAAATAGAACAGATACTTTATCCATTTCTTCCATTTACTTTTCTTTATGATAATGTCCTCTTCCATGAATAATCAAATGTAGTAAAATTTACCTAAGGTGTATAAAAAAAGCCCGCTATTGCGGGCTTCATTATTATCTTATTATAATATGCTCTTAGTCTACTTGCCAAGTGGCACCAGAATGCAATAAGTCGTTCATGGTTTTAATAGCAGATTTCTCTTTACGATCTGCAACCTGTGCTTCCATTTTATCACCATAAGTAGTACCTTCAGTAGCTCTAATTACTCCTAAAGCAATTGGAAAATCAGGACCTTTCATCTTGATTAACATCCAATGTAAGAATGGGCTTTCTTCATGGGCATCATGTACAAGGATATCATCCTCTGTAATTCCATTTTCACCAATCTTAACTACTTTTAGCTTCATTCCATCTAAAACTAAACCCTTATCATTTTCTTTTCCAAAGACCATTTTTTCGCCATGACGTAAAATAATCTGACGATCAAGTTTTTCAGCTTTATCAGTATAATAACCATGAGTTTTATCATTAAAAATCACACAGTTCTGAAGTATCTCAACCACAGAAGTTCCATTATGAGCTTCAGCGTTTTCTAATATTTCATTAGTCAATTTCATGCTTATATCGATAGATCTAGCAAAATAATGACCATTAGAACCTAATACTAATTCACCTGGATTAAAAGGATGTTCAATACTACCATGAGGAGAGGTTTTTGTAACCATACCCTCTTGTGTCGTTGGACTGTATTGACCTTTTGTTAAACCGTAAATCTCATTATTGAATAAAAGTACATTCATATTGATATTACGACGAATGGCATG
Organism: Bacteroidales bacterium; assembly: GCA_016744655.1. Lineage (GTDB taxonomy): Bacteria > Bacteroidota > Bacteroidia > Bacteroidales > UBA12170 > UBA12170. The sequence goes on from JADGDY010000159.1 coordinate 3,714, forward strand.
GATAAAATGATTTCCACCGATGGCTAAACCATCTCCATCTCCAGTAATAACCCAAACACTAAGGTCTGGATTAGCTGTTTTAGTTCCACTAGCAATAGCCAATGCTCTACCATGAATGGTATGAAAAGCATAAGTATTCATATAGTAAGGAAACCTTGAAGAACATCCGATTCCACTAATAATCGCATAGTTTTCGCGTGGTTTACCAATAGCAGCCAACGTTTTATGAACTGAATTTAATATGGCATGATCTCCACATCCGGCACACCATCTAACTTCTTGATCACTTTTAAAATCTTTAAAAGTGAGTTTTGCTGTTTCTTCTGTAGCCATTTTATTTCTCCTCCATTAATTCGTTAAAATGCTTGGTCAATTCTTCTACAGTAAATGGTAATCCCATTATCTTATTATACTGTGTGAACTCAAGGTTACCGAAATTCTGACGAAGATATTTCGCAAACTGACCATTGTTTAATTCTGCTACGACTACTTTTTTAGCACCTCTTAAAACATCCTCTGTATTTTTTGGAAGAGGTTTGATATAATTAAAATGTGCTAAACTTATACTTTTCCCTTCAGCTTGTAAGTCATGAACAGCTGTTAATAGGTGACCATATGTTCCACCCCATCCAACTACTAAAAGATCAGCATCAGGTTCACCAACTATTTCTTGCTCAGGAATAACATTTTGAACGTAATCTACTTTTCTTTCTCTGTACTCAGTCATGAGCTCATGGTTTTCAGGAACATAAGAAACGGTACCTGTTTTATCCATTTTTTCGAGACCTCCAATACGGTGTTCTAAACCAGCAACTCCAGGAGCAGCCCATTTTCTAACTAATGTTTTCTCGTCACGCTCATAAGGTAAATATTCTTCACCTTCTTTAAAACTTGCATGAGGAACTATAATATCTGGAAGAGTATCTGTATTTTCAATTTTCATAGGTTGACTACCATTGGCTAGAAAGCCATCCGTTAAAAGGATCACTGGAGTCATATGCTCTAAAGCAATTTTACTTGCCATAAAAGCATAATTATAACAATTGGAAGGTGTACTAGCAGCAATTACAGGTACTGGAGCTTCTCCATTTCTACCCTGAACTGCTTGTAATAAATCCGATTGCTCAGTTTTAGTTGGGAGGCCTGTACTTGGCCCTCCTCTTTGTACATTTACAATAACAAGAGGTAGCTCAGTAATCATGGCTAATCCGATAGCTTCAGTTTTTAAAGCTAAACCAGGACCTGATGTAGTGGTAACAGCAAAGTTACCAGCAAAACTCGCACCAATTGCTGAAGTGATACCACCGATCTCATCCTCTGCTTGAAATGTTCTTACATTTAAACTCTTATACTTAGATAATTCTTGAAGAATTTCAGTTGCAGGAGTAATTGGATAAGAACCACAGAATAAAGGAAGCTTTGCTTTTTCAGCAGCAGCCATACACCCCCAAGCGGTAGCAGTATTTCCGTTTATGTTTCTATAAGTACCTTTTTCAATCTCATCAGCAGTTACTTTATATGGTGTGAGTTCTTGAACCACGTATCCATAATTATAACCCGCTTTTAAAACCATTTTATTGGCTTCGATGATCTTTGGAACTTTTTTAAATTTCTTTTCAAAGAAAGCTTCAGTAAACTTCAATGGTTTATTGAATAAATAGAAACAAATTCCGAGAGCAAACATATTTTTACTTCTTAGAATTGTTTTATTATCCAAACCTGAGTCCTTCAATGTTTCCTGAGTCATGGTACTGATAGGAGCATAAATAATATTGAATCCACCAATTCCATCTTCTTTCACAGGATCGTCAGTTTTATAGCCAGCCTTTTTCAAGTTCTTAGCTGTAAAAGCATCACGGTCAAGTAACATTGTCCCACCTCTTTTAGTCCATTTAGCATTGGCTTTAAGTGCAGCTGGGTTCATGGCTACTAATACATCGGCGTAATCGCCTGGGGTATTGATATCATAACCAAAATGAACCTGGAAGCCAGATACGCCGCCAACAGTACCTTGAGGAGCTCTGATCTCTGCAGGATAATCAGGGAATGTCGCAATGCCATTTCCTAATATTGCAGCGGTGTCAGAAAACAGGGTTCCAGTTAGTTGCATACCATCACCGGAGTCACCTGAAAAGCGAATAACGACATGGTCGAGTTCAATCGCTTTATCTTTATTGTTAGTCATTTCAATGAGTTTTTTTTATCAATACAAATGTAGTACGAATTTCATTTGCCAATAACAAATACCAATGCAAACGTTTGTTTTTAGATTCTATTTAGAATCTATTTAAATTTTCTTTAACATGAATTTTAGTTTTTACCGATTAAAAAAAAATATACTTTTGCAATGAATAACTAAATTAAATTAATTTTAAAACTTATCATTATGGCTTATGTAATTAATGATGATTGTATTGCTTGTGGAACTTGTATTGACGAGTGTCCAGTAGATGCAATCTCAGAAGGTGATATTTATAAAATCGATCCTGAACTTTGTACTGATTGTGGTGCTTGTGCTGATGTTTGTCCAACAGATGCTATTTCTCCAGAATAATCAGAGTCAAATACAACGAAAAAGCTTCTAAACAAATGTTTAGAAGCTTTTTTTATTTTTAGGTAAATTGTAACAATACTATTCTTCAATATCCATATCTAAGCTCTTACCATATTGTGTCATAGCTCTTAAACTCATTCCCATACTACTAAATCCACCATCATGGAATAAGTTTTGCATAGTGACTTTCTTAGTTAAATCACTAAAAAGTGTCAAACAATAATCAGCACATTCATCTGCTGTTGCATTTCCTAAAGGTGACATTCTTTCTGTGAAGTCCATTAAGCCATCAATTCCTTTCACACCGGAGCCTGCAGTAGTAATCGTAGGGGACTGACTAATGGTATTTACTCTTACTTTGCTTTCTCTTCCATAGATATATCCAAAGCTTCTCGCAATCGATTCCAATAATGCTTTAGCATCAGCCATATCATTATATCCATAAAGTGTACGTTGGGCTGCAACATATGATAATGCTACTATGGAGCCCCAATCGTTCATGGCATCGTTTTTCTTTAAAGTAGCAATAACTTTATGAAATGAAAGTGCACTAATATCTAATGTTTTATGATAATAATCATAGTTCAGTTTATCATAAACTAATTTCTTTCTTACGTTAGGAGACATTCCTATTGAATGCAATACAAAATCAACCTTGCCATATTTTTCTTTAGCTATTTGAACTAAGTTTTCAAGATCTTTATCGCTAGTAGCATCAGCTGGCACAACCTCAGTATTACATTTTTCTGCAAGTTTATCCACAGATCCTAAACGCATACTCACTGGAGTATTGGTAAGAATAAATTCTGCGCCCTCTTCATATGCTTTTTCAGCTACCTTCCATGCAATTGACATATCATTCAATGCACCGAAGATAATACCCTTCTTGCCTTTTAATAAATTATAAGCCATAATATAAATATGTTTTTGTTTAGCTTTTTGTTCCCAATAATTCTTTTGCATGCTTAATAGCGGATTCTTCTACTTTAGATCCACTCAGCATGGCAGCAATTTCTTTGAGACGTTCTTTTTGGTTAAGTTTTTTGATATTTGAACGGGTAAAAATAGAGTCATTTTCCTTATAAACCAAATAGTGTTGATCTGCTTGAGCAGCAATTTGAGGAAGGTGAGATATGGATATTACTTGTAATTTTTGGCCTAATCCTCCCATTAGTCGAGCTAATTTATCAGCCACTTCGCCTGAAACTCCAGTATCAATTTCATCAAAAACTATACTGGGTAATGATTTCTTCAAAGCCAGTATATACTTGAATGACAGCATCAAACGAGACATTTCACCACCAGAAGCTACTTTAGTCATATCTGAAAAGCGGGAGCCTGCATTTGCTTTAAAAAGGAACTGAGTTTGGTCACTACCATTTTTGGATAACTCCTCTAACTCATTCACTTCTATCTTTAACTCAGCCTTCTCCAGCCCTAATTCTTTTAACTGCTCCTTAACTAAATCTTCTATTTTCTCCGCTGCTTTTATTCTGTTTCCTCTAATTTTTAGAGCTCGTTTTTTCAATTCTTCTAATTGTTTTGACAATGATGTTTCTAATTCATTGATCTTAGAATCTAGGTTTTGAACTGAAAATATTTTAGAGGACAATTCATCTTTAAAATCAACTAGTTCATCGGCATCATTGAGTCTGTGCTTTCTACATAATGATAAAAACAATTCTAGTTTATCATTAAGGAATTGCATTCGGCTTGGATCAAACTGAAACTGGTCATCTATAGCTGATGCTTCACTACCAATGTCCTTTAATTCTATGATACAAGAATTCAATCTTTCATCTAACTCGGATATATCAGATTGAAATGAGGATACTTTTTGAATTTGATTGAGAATTAGTTCTAACTGCTCAACAATATTATTATCATCACCAGTAATTTGTGAGGAGGTTTGAAATAAAGAGAGTTTTATATCTTCGGCATGTGATAACACTTGAAGCTCCTCCTCTATTTCTTTTTGTTCCCCTTTATGAATATCTGCTTTTTCAATTTCATCGAATAAAAACTGATGATATTCTTGCTCGTTGAGTTGTTTTTGATGATTTTCTTTTAATTCTTCTAATGCCTCAATTTCAGCTTTGTATTTTGTAAAAAGCTCTTTGAATCGAAATAATGCTTTATCGTGATTAGCATAGGCATCAACAATATTCATTCTAAAATCAGCCTGATTTAATTGTTGGTTTTGATTCTGTGAATGGATATCCATTAATCGAACTCCTAATGCCCTTAACACATTCAGATTAACGGGTGAATCATTAACAAATGCCCTACTCTTTCCTGTCTTTGCTACTTCTCTTCTAACGATGCAAATATCTTCGTAATCAAGATCATGGGTTTCAAAAAAGCCATGTAAGTTTAGTTTCTCTATGCCAAAACTAGCTTCTACTACACATTTTTGTTCCTTATCTATTACCACTTCTTTATCTGCTCTATCTCCTAAAAGCAAGCCCAAGGCTCCTAATAAAATTGATTTCCCGGCACCTGTTTCACCAGTAATAACAGAGAAACCAGACTGAAAATCAATTATCTGATTCTCAATAAGAACATAGTTTTTAATCGAAAGTTGTTGTAGCATTAATATACTATTACTTTAAAATAGCTGAATATTTATCTCCATTGGCAGGATCTACTTCCTTCATGATATTAACCACTTCGGTTTTAATATTCGGACTACCTTCACCAAATACTTTTATAATTTCATCCCGTTTTGAATCTACATATAACTTAAGGAGAAAAGATCCTGGTTTAGTTCGGTTTGCTTTTTGAAGATCCTTAAGACTTTCTGCGATATTATTTCTACCAGATTCCACATTGTCATACATGAGATCTAAACCTTTTCTATGGTATTCATAAATACTTTGTCTAATCGGTCTATATTGTGGGTTCAATAAATTTTCTGTCAGCCAATATCTATTTTTCATGTTTTCAAATGCTTTCCACCCAGGTTCACTAGTATTTTGAGCATCCTGAACCACTCCTTGAGCTTTTTCAAAATAAGGAGTTCCTCCTAGATTGCTATATGAATCAGCATCAATACCTAGAAATACGTATATGTAATAGGCTACCAAACTAGTTAAGTTATTTGTAAAACTATTCTCTGCATATAGCAAAGGCTCACCCAAACTATAGGTAAATTCCACATCGGTATCCACATAATTAAACATGGTAGAATTATAGTTGGTTTTGTATACAGGACGACGAAGAACAAGGTTTAGTTTCCCTCTATACTGATCAGAAGAAATTCTTTCTGATAAAGTTAATAGAATAGTACATTCTATCCTTTCCTCTAATTTGTAATTATAATTGGTCCAAATGGTATTATTAACAAATTCGTAAAGAGCTTGTTGCAACTCTTTAAACGCTTCTCTATCTGTTCCTTCAATTTGTCTAGCAGAAACCTGAACCGAACCATTAATTTCTTGACCAAATGAAGAAAAGCTTATTAATAAAATGCCAATAAAAAGAAAAAATCTAGTTTTCATAAATCTAAGTTTAAACAATCATGTTGTTTGTAGTAAACGCTATTGAACGCAATATATTTTGATGTAAAACTACAAAATTAACTAGTGGGAAATATGCTTTTCTATATAATTACAAATATCTTTTGCCACAGCAGTTTTGGATTTTAATTCATGTGCTATTGGTTCATGATTTTTCCCCAAAATATAAATCTTATTGGTATCATGTCCGAAACCAGCTCCAGAATCTTTCATCGAATTTAAAACCAATGCATCACAGTTTTTGGATTGTAGTTTCTTATCTGCATTTTCTAACTCGTCATTGGTTTCCAATGCAAATCCCACTAAAAACTGCTTGTTCTTCTCTTTTCCAAAAGTACTAAGGATATCCACATTAGGCTGAAGTTTAATTTCTAAAGACTCCCCTGTTTTTTTTATTTTCTTCAAGCTCTTATTTATAGGCTTGTAGTCGGCAACAGCAGCAGACATCACAGCAACATCTACTTCCTTAAAACAATTAGATGCTTTTTCAAACATCTCATCAGCTGTATTTACAGAAGTTACTTTGATATTGGGATGTTTGGCCTTTATGGAAACTGGGCCACTAATTAATTCAACAGCGGCACCTCTCTCAGCAAACTCTTCGGCTATTGCATAACCCATTTTCCCAGTTGAATAATTTCCAATAAAACGGACTGGATCTATTGCTTCATAGGTTGGTCCGGCTGTAATTAAGACTTTCTTATTGACGAAACTACTTTTTTTTTTGAAGTGTTCAATTACGATACTAACTATTTTTTCTGGTTCTTCCATTCGTCCTGCACCACATAGACCACTAGCTAATTCCCCGGTTTGGGCTTCAATCATAATATGTCCAAATGATAATAATTTATCAATATTGATTTGTGTACTTGGGTGTGCATACATATCTAAATCCATTGCTGGTGCAAAATATACTGGACATTTAGCAGAAAGATATGTAGTTGTCAACAAGTTATCACTTAATCCATTAGCCATCTTTGCCATTGTAGAAGCAGATAATGGAGCCATTAATAGCAGGTCAGCCCATTGCCCCATATCCACATGACTATTCCATTTGCCATCTACTGGATCAAAAGGTTTATAC
>JADGDY010000160.1 GCA_016744655.1 Bacteroidales bacterium
GCTTCATGAAAAATTACATCAATAGCACGAGCATGATCTTCAACCCAAAGCCAATCACGAATATTCTCACCTTTACCATAAACAGGAAGCGGCTTATTGTTTTGAATATTATTTATAAATAATGGCAATAGTTTCTCAGGAAACTGGAAGCTACCATAATTATTGGAGCAATTTGAAATAACAGAAGGTAAACCAAAAGTATCAAAATAAGCTCTAACAAAATGATCGGAGCTCGCTTTTGAAGCAGAATAAGGACTATGTGGATCATAAGCCGTAGTTTCTTCAAACATTCCTGTTTCACCTAGTGTACCATATACTTCATCAGTAGATACATGATAGAATAACTTACCTTCAAAATTATCTTTCCAAATAAATTTGGCAGCATTTAATAGATTAACTGTTCCAATAACATTTGTCATAACAAACTCTAATGGATTGCTAATCGAACGATCTACGTGAGATTCAGCTGCTAAATGAATTACTTGGGTAAATTGATAGTCTACAAATAGTTTTTCTATGGCTTGCGCATCTACGATATCCATTTTCACAAACTCATAGTTTGGTTTGGTTTCCACATCAGTAAGGTTGGCCAAGTTACCCGCATAAGTGAGCTTATCGAGGTTTACTATTTTGTAATCTGGATATTTATTTACAAACAATCTTACAAGGTGTGAACCAATAAATCCTGCTCCGCCTGTTATTAGTATATTCTTTTTAAATTCCATTATATATGATTTTTATTTTTTTTGTAAAGCTAATTCCCAATTCCAAGCTGTTAGCATCATTTCGTCTAGTGTTTTTTCTGCTTTCCAACCTAATTCATCATTCGCAAATTTAGTATCTGCAAATACTTGCTCCACATCACCAGCTCTTCGTTCAACGATTTTATAATTGAGTTTCTGTTCTGATACTTTTTCAAAAGAATTAACCACCTCTAATACAGAGAAACCATTTCCTGTGCCTAGGTTGAATATCTCTACTTTTTTCTTTTGGTTTTCTTCTACTAACCGATCAACTGCTATTACGTGTGCTTTTGCTAAATCAACCACATGAATATAATCTCGTACTGCCGTTCCATCGGGTGTATTATAATCTTCACCAAAAACAGAAAGCTCTTTTCTTAACCCAATTGCTGTTTGTGTAATAAAAGGAACTAAGTTGTTTGGTACACCTAATGGTAACTCACCTATCAATGCCGACTCGTGCGCTCCAATGGGGTTAAAATATCTAAGAAGGATGGCATTTACATTAGTTACTTTCGCTGTATCTTGAATAACTTCCTCTGAGATTTGTTTGGTATTTCCATAAGGTGACATAGCCATTTGGATTGGTGCATTTTCAGCTACAGGGAGCTCTTCAGGTTGCCCATAGACAGTGCATGACGAAGAGAATACTAAATTATCGATTCCCTGAAGTTTCATGTTCTCTAAAATATTAACTAAAGAAAAAAGATTATTCCTATAATACATCAACGGATCACTTACAGACTCTCCTACTGCCTTGTAAGCAGCGAAGTGAATAATTCCAGAGATGTCATTATTACGGCTAAAAAAATCTTTAGTTTTTTCAACATCTATTAAATCAAATTGTTCAAAGACAGGTCTTTTTCCACTAATTCTTTCAATTTGATCGAGAACCTCGATATGTGAATTGCTTAAATTGTCAACTATGACAACATCATATCCTTTATTTTGTAGTTCAACTACTGTATGTGAACCTATATATCCGGTTCCTCCTGTTACTAAAATTTTCATAAGCTATGTAATAATCGTCGTTTTGAATAATAATTATAAATTTAAGAAAAGTACCTCAGGAAAACAAGTGTAAAGCAAAAATATTGCTTGTACATAGAATAATTAATTAATTTTCACTTAAACTTCACGAAAAATTATCATTACTAATTAAAAGAATTCATTCATTATTTTCCGTAATATTGCTGATATTGAAAAATAAGAGGAAAATTGGAAAAACTATTAATCTATAGTCATAAAAACAGTAAAAGACTTCAATATATTTTAAAACTCATCTTCACAGATTTGATGGGAATAGATTATATCTTTACTACTAGTATTGAGGAATTTAAAAACAGTGACCAACCTAGGTTATCCTATACTAATAATCAGATAATAGATGAGCTATACTTAAGTAGTAAGAATCTGTTATTCGAAACTGATATCAGACATCAAGAGCTTCAATTTATCGATTATTTAAATATCCCATCCCCTTTTCCGGTTTATCATGAAAAAAGCATATTACCTTTTGATATGTTTGCGGCTTCGTTTTTATTTATTAGCAGATATGAAGAGTATCTTCCACATAAAAAAGATCACCACAAAAGATTTGATGCCAAAGAAAGTTTGGCTTTTCAGAAAGGGTTTCTTCACAAGCCGGTAATAAATATTTGGGCTAAAGAACTTCATAGGATTTTAAAAAACAGATTTCCAAAACTAAATGAATACAAAGGAAAGTATAAATATACCCCCACCTATGACATTGATATTGCATGGTCTTTTAAAAATAAAGGACTCACTCGAAATTTAGGAGGATTATTTAGAGATATACTCCATTTCAACTGGAAACAAGTTAAGTTAAGAATACTAGTTCTTAATGATAAAGTTAAAGATCCATACGATACTTACCACATCCAACATCGATGGACTGGAAAATATAAACTAAAGCCCATTTATTTTATTCTATTCGGTGATCTAGGACCTTTTGACAAAAGTATTTCCAATTTAAATAATAATTTCCAAAACCTCATTAAAGATTTACGTGATCATGCTCGAATAGGAATACATCCATCTTATGCTTCCAATGATAATAATAAACTACTGAAAAGTGAAATCGACAATTTATCGGAGACTGTTCATGTTGATATCACTAGAAGCAGACAACATTTTCTTAAACTAAACCTTCCATCAACATATAGAAACTTGTTAAATCTAGGTATAAAACATGATTATACCATGGGATTTGCAAGTCAGGTTGGATTTAGAGCTGGTATTTGTAATTCGTTTTTCTTTTATGACTTAGATCTTGAAACTGAAACAAAATTAAGAGTTCATCCTTTTGCCGTAATGGACGGAACCTTAAGAGACTATTTGAAAATTGATACAGATAGTGCAAAAAACATTATTAGTGAGCTTCTGGAAGCAGTAAAATGTGTGGATGGTCATTTTATAAGCTTATGGCACAACGAATCACTTAACAATATAGAAAAATGGGATGGTTGGCTCGATGTGTATGAATATTTATTAAAAGAAGCCACCAAGTGATTAAATACCTAGGGAACGAGGAAATTAACTCCAAGAAGTGGGATGCCTGCATTGAGGATTCTGTAAATAAGCGAATATATGCTTGTTCATGGTATCTTGATATGGTAGCACCTGAATGGGGAGCTTTGGTCATGGATGATTATCAAGCTGTTTTTCCAATTGTTACTCGAAAGAAACTTGGAGTCTCCTATATTTACCAACCTCCATTTACTCAACAACTAGGCCTTTTCACTCCACTTTTATTGACTAAAGAATTGGTTCAGTCTTTTATCCAAAAGCTGATAGAACTCCATCCTCTCATCCAAATGAATCTCAATATTCATAACAAAATTTCGGAGCTTGATTATATTACGATTAATGTGAATCATGAGTTAGATATGATTGAACCTCATGTGGATTTAAAAAGGAAATACTCTAAAAACCTAAAACGAAATATTAAAAAAGCCCAAAAAGCAGAGCTTACCATTTTTAAAAACCTTAAGCCCGAGATAATTATAGACTTATTTAAGAACAATAAAGGCAAAGAAATAAAAACTTATAACGAAGAAGATTACTCAACTTTGAGAAGACTTATTTATAAAGCTATTAAAAAAGGTAGAGCAGAAATTTGGGGAGCTTTCAATTCAAAAAACCAAATGTGTGCAGGTGCTATATTTCTTAAAGAAGAAAGAAGACGAATTTTTCTATTTTCAGCTACAAATAGTGAAGCAAAAACCAATGGCGCCATGCCTTATCTAATAGATTCATATATTGAAACATATGCAGAAAGCAAAATTATTCTTGATTTTGAAGGCTCAAATGATAGCAATCTAGCTCGGTTTTATAAAAGCTTTGGATCAAACGTAATTCATTATCCTATTATCAATTATAATTCTCTCCCTTGGTATATTAGTATTCCCTGGAAACTAAAAAAGTGGATGAATAAATAATTCTTTCAAAAACCTGTAACTTTTACAGTCTTATTACTTCTAATAAATGGATAAAGATGGCATATATCTGTGATTTTTGGTTATATTTATTTTTGATTCCTTAGTAATAAATAATGTAATCAAAACATGAACTAGCAGCCACTTAAAATAACTATATTTGTCCATTAAAAAATCCAATAAAACAATTAATATGGTGCGTAACTTAAGTAGCGAGATATCTATTCTAAATCAATATGTTTCGGAACTCAGAAATGTTAAAGTTCAAAATGACAGATGGCGTTTTCGAAAAAATCTAGAGAGAATTGGTGCCGTTATGGCTTATGAAATTAGCAAACAATTAGAATACGAAATAAATCCTATTGAGACTCCTTTAGGAGTAGCACAATGTAACCAATTAAAATCTAATGTGGTAGTAGCCTCTATTATGAGAGCTGGAATCCCAATGCATAATGGTTTATTGAGTGTTTTTGATCACGCGGAAAATGCCTTTATTTCTGCCTATAGAAAGCATGAAAAAGATGGCAGTTTTAAAATCAAATTAGAATATGTTTCTAAACCTGATTTAACAGATAAAATCTTACTTCTTTGTGATCCAATGCTTGCTACAGGAGCATCTATGGGACTTACCTACAAAACACTAATAGAGGAGTCAAAACCAAAACACACTCATATACTTTCTGCTATTGCTAGCAGTGAAGGAGTAAATTATTTAGAAAGAAATTTCTCTAAATCGGACATTACAATCTGGTCTGCAGCTATTGATGATGAGCTTACAGCCCAAGCTTATATTGTTCCTGGATTAGGAGATGCTGGAGATTTAGCTTTCGGTAAAAAACTATAATCTTGATAACAAAGGCTTATAGCCAGTTGTCACAAAATAACAAGAGATGAAAATCAATGTAAAAGAGAATATTAGAATTTCTTTAGAATCCATTAGATCGCATTTTTTAAGAACTATTCTTACTGTCCTTATTATTGCCTTTGGAATTACTGCATTGGTTGGTATCTTAACCTCCATTGATGCCATTAAATACTTCTTCACCAAAGAGTTGAGTATGATGGGAGCCAATTCTTTTTCAATTAATAATAGAGGTATGAATATTACCATCAATGGTAAAAGAATTAGACCTCGTAATAATAGAATTATCAACTTTGAGGAGGCCAGACAGTTTAAAAAGCAGTTTACCATGGATGGCTATACCTCCGTTAATATAGATGGTACATGGACAGCAACAGTGAAGTACGAGTCAGAGAAGTCCCATCCAAATGTAAATGTAAAAGGAGTTGATAAGGAGTACCTTTTCACATCTGGTGAAACATTAGCGTATGGTAGAAATTTTTCTGATCAGGATATTCAATACGGTCAGCATATGGCTATAATAGGTAGTGATATTGTTAAAACTCTATTTAAGAATAACGAGGACCCAATTGGAAAAATCATATCAGTAGGACCAGGCAAGTATAAGGTTATTGGAGTTATAAAGGAAAAAGGGAGCAGTATTGGTTTCAGTGGCGACAGAAGTATTTGGTTACCCATTAATAATGTCAGACAATACTTCTCTCGACCTAATATGAATTATCGTATCAATGTACTCCCCAATAAAGAAATCAACGTTGCAGCTGCTGTTGGAGAGGCTACTGGATTATTCAGGGTCATTAGAAAAGATAAACTTGGCGATTTAGATAGCTTTGCGATTATTAAAAGTGATAATTTGGCAAATATGCTCATTGATAATCTCAAAGACATTAGACTTGGAGGAATTGTTATTGGTGCCATTACATTATTAGGAGCAGCTATTGGTCTAATGAATATAATGCTAGTTTCTGTTACAGAAAGAACTAGAGAAATAGGTATTAGAAAAGCTTTAGGGGCTACTAAAGAGCTCATACGAACTCAGTTTCTAATTGAGGCCGTTGTAATTTCTCAAATTGGGGGAATTGTAGGTATATTTTTCGGAATTGCTATAGGTAATTTGGTAAGTTTCCAAATGGGAAGTTCTTTTATAGTTCCATGGCTATGGATGGCAGTTGGAGTGTTTCTTTGCTTTGCGGTAGCTATTATTTCAGGGATATTACCAGCCTATAAAGCAGCTAATCTTGATCCAATTGAATCGCTAAGACATGAATAGTTATAAATCATACTTTATCTAAGTTTAATTTATATACTTTGGCCTTCTGAAAATCAGTAATATTGAGGGCTACAAGGCCATAAAATAAAAATATCAAATTAAAGCTTCATTTTTTTTCAAAATTGCCTTGTAAAAATCAAATTAATAAACGTATATTTGCACTCATTTTTAGAAAACGACAAAACAATATAGACGATGGGTAAGCCAGCACTAATTCAAATAGTAGAAGATTCGGTAGAAGTAAAGAAGTTTCCAGCTTTTAAAGCGGGTGATACAATAACTGTTACTTACAAGATTAAGGAAGGTAATAAAGAAAGATTGCAGAATTTCCAAGGCGTCGTTATCCAGAGAAGAGGAAACGGACCAACTGAAACTTTCACAGTTAGAAAAATATCTGGAAACATTGGTGTAGAGAGAATCTTCCCAGTTGCTTCTCCAAATATTGATGATATTAAAGTAATGAGAAAAGGTGTTGTTCGCCGTGCTCGTATCTTCTATCTTCGTGGCCTTAAAGGTAAGAAAGCAAGAATCCAAGAAAAAAGAGGATAGTCTTTTTTCAAACAAAATAAATAAAACCCCGTTTTCGGGGTTTTTTTGTATCCTTTATTTTTTAATAATTCAATCATATGGAAACAAATACAGTAAATTCAAAAAATGTAATGGAAATGCTCACCGTAGCTAATGAGTTTTGTCATTTTATTGAAAAAGCTCATGAATACGAAACTAAAGATATACTCGATTATCTTCAGAAAATATTTCCTTTACTTTATTTAAAAGGTGCTCTATTACCAAATGTAGAAGTTCAAGTCCCAGAAGCTAATGAAAGGTTTGTGACGGAGAAAACTTGGGAATCTATTTTTAATGAACTTCGAAATAAGTTTAAACCTAATGATGAGTTTTGGGTAATGGATCATGCCGACTTTAAAGATAACGAAGCCCTTAAAGCGAGCCTTGCTGATAATCTTACAGATACCTATCAAGATTTAAAAGACTTCGTATTGCTTTATTCTAAAGGTACTGAAGCGGCTAAGGAAAACGCGGTACACGATTGCAAACTATTCTATCAAACACATTGGGGATATAGGTTAGTTCAAGCTCAAAAATATGTTCACCATTTAATAAATGCAGACATTAAAAAACATCAAGACAGTGTATATTAAAAAATACAGAGGATTACGAAATAGAGATTAAAAGCTCTTTAATAAATAAAAAAAAGCAGAACATAATTTCTTAGATTCTGCTTTTTCTATTTTAAAATGATCTTATTCTATCCATTGTTTTTTATATTTCACATACGCCCAAATAGATACTACAAATATGACTCCTAGCGCATAATATACAAAACTTGGTATTGGCATAGGGTCACCAGAAGCATAACTATGTAAACCCGATAAATAGTAATTCACTCCAAAGAAAGTCATTAGTATACTAAAGTATCCGACTATTGTCATTAGGTTTAAAGCATACACACCTTTTAAACCAGGTATATACTTCATATGTAGAATAAATGCATAAACGAGGATGGATACCATAGCCCAAGTTTCTTTTGGGTCCCAACCCCAATAGCGCCCCCAACTTTCATTGGCCCAAATACCTCCTAAGAATGTACCTATGGTCAGCAAATAAACTCCAACAATCAAAGTCATTTCATTTATTTTAGAAATCTCATTTACTTTATCCTGAATTCTAGTTCTATTCTCTTTGTTCATTAGAATAAGGAATATAAGATTTAGGAAACCCATAAACATCCCCATGGCCAAGAAACCATAACTAGCAGTAATGATGGCCACATGGATAGTCAACCAATAAGATTTTAGAACAGGAACTAAATTAGTTATTTCTGGATTCATCCAACTCAAATGTGCCACATACATAATCAAAGCTGTTAGTACTGCTGTAGCTGCTAAAGCAATTGGATTATTTTTATAAAACACCAACCCTGAGAGGATGGTCGCCCAACCAATAAATATCATAGCTTCATATCCATTACTCCAAGGCGCATGGCCAGCAATATACCACCTCATTCCTAATCCAAATGTATGAGCAACAAAGGATAGCAGAACGAGTATGGCAAGAATATGAACAGGCCATTTCATCTGATACTTAGGGTTCAATACTCGTATGAAGAGTATAACTAGCATTATAAATCCAAAAATTCCATAAGTAGCAAAAAGCCTATCAAAAATATTCACCTTGTTATACTTAATTTCAAGGTTCATTTTTTCTATATCTGCCACTTGGGTTGGTGAGAATTTCTCTTGGAATTTTCTAATTCCTTGAAGCATTAAGTTTGCATCATCATAATTCCCGGACTCCAATCCTGCTCTCAGGCCTTGAAAATAATAATTAGTTACAGATGCAACAAAATTAGAATCCTCGGCTTGATAATTCTGGAAAGGGCCTTTGGGAGAAGACCAAGTAGTATTAGCCTGGTTTGGAACAGGAAAAACCTTCAGGTAATCCATTTGCATGGCCATATAAAACACGTTTACTCGCTCGTCAACTGTTATCACATCCTTGTCAAAAGTTCCTCTTGCGGCAGGCTTTTTTTGATACGCAGCATCCACATATTTTGCTAATTTGTATCCTCCGGTAGTTGGCTCAAAGAAATCAACAAACCTAGCTCTTGAAGCATCATTCCCAATTATACCTTTAAGCTTGTCATTAAGCACCTTAATCAAATCTTGCTTTACCCAATAATCTGGGTTCATCATCATACCTAATAAAATCTGATCGGTATTTAAACCATTGAAAGTTACCTTTCTACTGAATTTCCTAACCACCTGGCTACTGATAGAATTAAATGGCTGAAACCTTCCACTATGCCCTTGAACCAATAGTGTACCCAGTTCATCAATTTGTTCAGCCGGAATATCTTTAACAATACATTTAGTCCCATTATTTTGAGCTTCAGCAAAAATAGGTCCTAATAAAAAGAACAACAAAATAGCTGAAGTAGTCATCGTTTTTCTCATTAACAATTTAAACCTACTGTTACGAGCAAATAAGGCAAAAAACATTCCTAATATCATTAAGGCATATCCTAAATATGTTACTATCATTCCTGCAAAATCATGATTCACACTTAAAACTGTCCCACCTTCATCTTGATCATAGGAAGATTGAAAAAAGCGATACCCTCTATGATCTAATACATTATTCATGAAAATTTTATAATCCATTTCAATGTTTTGAGAAGGATCAATCAAAACCACATCACTAGAATAACTACTCGGACTGTTGGATGCAGGATATCTCTCTAAATGAAAGTCTACTAATTTAATACTAAACGGGAGTTCTATCAAATCAGATCCGTAGCTTACAGTAATATTTGAGCCATCAACTACATAATCAGATGGAGCCGAAAAACCTGCCATCCCCATAGTATAACTCGACACCTCAACTTCCTTATTTTCATCTATAATATCAAAATGAATCGCATTTAATGAGTTCTGTTTATTATTAGAGGAGGTTACACCCAATCTAGCTTGAGGATGGTATTTACTAAACACCCAACTAAAGTCACCAATTGTATATAGCTTTTCAAGTGTGATAGTATGACGAGCACCAGTATACAAAGGTTCTTTTTTACCAGTCATCATATCGAAAAACACTACACTATCATTTGCGATAAACTGTAGCTCACCCTCATTTATTTCAATATTTATATCTTGCTCTTTTGGACTATAAAAACCGATTGTTTTTCCTTCAAGCTTTAAAATTTCTCCTTTGGCTAAAGAATAGTTTTGAAATTGTCCATTCTTTCTCAGTGTAATTTCAAACATAGGGCCACCACCTTCAGATTTATCGATAAACTCCATTGCACTAGGAACAAAATCGTAGGTATTAATAGTAAAATCTTTTCCATTTAATTCAAAATCAATATTGACTTCAGCACTACTCACAGATGAAAACAATACTTTTTTTCTTGCTATAGTTTCACCAGCATCATTTTTCACCATTATATAAGTATGTTCCGATAAAAAAGTATTTGAATCCTTACCCTCTCGAATACTCATGGTACCTTCGTATCCAACATACCTTGTTAAACCTGCTCCAATTATGATTAATAAAAAAGAAACATGAAAAACAAAAACGCTCCACTGTTTGGATTTCCACGGCTGAATTTTTATTGAATTCACCAATAAATTAATAAATACGATTCCAATAATTATTTCAAACCAAATTGAGTTATACACTAAAGCTTTTGCAGCAATAGTTCCAAAATCGTTTTCGATAAATGTAGCTAAGCCCATAGCAAAAGCAGAGACCACCATTAATATACCGGCAACTTCCATGCTAAGAAGATAGTTGATTATTTTTTTCATAATATATTTTTAATTCCCCATTTAAGTAACAAATATCCACAAATTAAATGAAAGGTCAAGACGCCCATTGAAGCGGTACAACCTTTAAGAACAAATACTTCTGCAGCGTGCGAACACTTACAACCTTTACGAACAAATACTTCTGCAGCGTGCGAACACTTACAACCTTTACGAACAAATACTTCTGCAG
>JADGDY010000161.1 GCA_016744655.1 Bacteroidales bacterium
GTTCTACTCAATTCCATCAATATGAGTGGTTTATTAGACTTTTAGTAGTTTTCTTACTTTCTTTTATCGGAGCTGTTTTAATACGACTTTTGAGTATAAAAGAGTTCTTCCAGATTATCAAAAATGATCAATTAAAATAGCTTTCTTATATTTCTCATCTATTTCAATAATTATATTTTCTATTTTGGAAAATAGTACTATTTTTGGCCTTTCTAAATGGTTCATATAGATTATGAATAATAAGACTTACGAAGGATTCGATTCCTCTAATTTTATCACATTTTTGTTTCAATGGAGAAGGACATTCTTTATTGTTGCATTGTTTGCGGCATTATTATCAGTAATATTTTCAATGCCATATTTTATCACCCCACTATATAAAAGTCAGGTGGTATTATTTCCAACATCAACCAATTCGATTTCAAAAGCACTTTTAAGTACTAATTATGCTGCTAAAGAAGATATATTAGAATTTGGTGAAGATGAGCAGATCGAACAAATGTTACAAATCCTAAATTCTAATAAAATTAGAGATAGTATCATCTCTAAATATAATTTGTCACAACACTATGAAATTAGAAAAAATGATGCCTATAGGTATACGAAACTATATAGGTATTATGAATCTAATATTAAGTTTAAGAGAACAGAGAATAGTGCTGTAAAGATTATCGTATTTGATAAAGATGCACAAATGGCTGCTGATATAGCTAATGATATCGCGGTTATGTATGATGTAGTAAAGAATAATATGAAGCGTGTACGAGCAGAAAAAGCGTTTCGTATTGTTGAAAGAGAGTTTAATAAAATCAAGTTGGAAGTTAAAACAAAAGAAGATTCTTTAACTGTTTTACGTAAACTTGGCGTTCATGATTACGAATCGCAGTCAGAAATGATAAATAGGCAATTAGCAATGGAAATTGCTAAAGGCAATAATTCCAATATTAAACGTTTAGAAAGTAAGTTGGATATTCTCGCTCAGTATGGTGGCCCTTATGTTTCTCTTCGAGATGCTTTAGAACATGACAAAAAACAATTGAGTGAGATTAGAGCAAAATACGAAGAAGCGAAAGTAGATGCAGAGCAAGATTTGCCACAGAAATTCATTGTTAATACAGCATATAAAGCGGAAAAGAAATCATATCCTATTCGTTGGCTAATCGTAGTGTTATCAATATTAGGTTCCTTGTTCCTATCTGTGTTAGTTATTATTACTTTTGAACAACTAGAGAAATTACAAGTAAAAAAAAAAGCTTAATTCTTTTATTCCTAAATCAGATTAGGTATTTCAGAGGAGAAAATAAAAAAGAATTAAACAAAGTTGAAAAGAAGATAGTTTTTGATAAGCAAAGAATAAGAATAAATCATATTATAATGGAAAGCAATTTTAATAATTTAAACGTCATTAATACCCTTTTAAGATGGAGGGTACATTTGGCTGTAATATTGCTTATAGCTTTTGTTGGCTCAGCAGTATTTTCAGGCTCTTGGTTAATTACACCCAAATTTAAGTCATGGGCTGTAATTTATCCATCTAATATTTCACCTTATTCTGAAGAAAGTGAAACAGAACAAATGTATCAAATTCTTCAGGCAAGTTATGTGAGGGATCGTGTTATTGAGCAGTTCAATTTAGCTGAACATTATGAGATTAATCCTGAATATGAGTATTTTACTACAGCTCTTATTAATGAGTATAAAGAGAATGTGAAAATCGCCAAAACTCCAGGTGAAGCTTTAAGAATTGAAGTTCTAGATAGTGATCCAGTAACAGCTAAGGAGATTGTTGAAACAGTGATTATAGCTTATAATGAAAAGATAAAAATGCTTCACGAAGAAAAGTTTGGTGAAGTAGTAGGTATGTGGGAAAGAGCTAGGCAAAGAAAGCTCTACTCTATTGATTCTTTGGAAAATGTACTTCATATCTTAGCAAAAGAAGATGGACTCATTGAGTATGGGGCTCAATCTTTAGAGGTGATGAAAGGTTTATTAGGAACTGTTGAAGGTGGGGCAACTCGAATAAATAAAAGCGAAGTTAATAAGTTAAGAAAAAGTATGGAAGAAAAAGGAGGTGCTTTATTCCTTACTTTAGAAACGCTAAAACATGAAGCTCTATTATTGAGAGAAATTACAAGTGAGCTCGATAAAGCAGATGCAAATTATGATAGACAATTTTCTTATACTAATATTATAGAAGAACCTTTTGCTGCTGATAAGAAATCTTATCCAGTAAGATGGCTTATTGTTGCATTAACTATGTTTACTACACTATTGCTTTCATTGATTGTTATAGGTATTATCGAAAATTTACGAATCAGAAAGGCGATTTAATCTTGTTTTCTTCCAAAGTAAAAATAGGAATCATATACTTGTTAAGTATTTTATTTGTTTTAGCCAACATGTATTTTGTTGCTAAAAACCAGTATTATGCTTTTGCTATTCCGTTTGGTTTATTCTTTATTCTGCTTTACTTTTTTGCTTTAGATAAATTGATTTGGTTAATTGTTTTTTTTACTCCTTTAGCTATAATTCTCAAAGATAATGATTTTGGTGTCGGAGTGTCTCTGCCTACTGAGCCTCTTATGGCTGGGGTTTTATTACTATTTATTATCAAAATATTCTTCGATTGGAGTTTCGATAAGCGCTTTTTAAAACATCCCATAACTATTACTCTTATTATTAGTTTAATCTGGACATTGTTTACTACCTTTACTAGTGAACTTCCAATTGTTTCTTTGAAGTACTTCGTTTCACAGCTTTGGTTTGTAGTTCCTTTTTATTTTATTTTTAGTAAGATAATAAAAGGAGAATCTGATATTAGAAAATTTGCTTGGTTATATATCATTCCTCTCATTATTGTAATCATTTACACCACCATTCATCATTCGATGTGGGGTTTTGAAACTAAGGCAGGACATTGGGTGATGTCGCCATTTTATAATGATCACACCGCCTATGGAATGATTTTGGCTTTTTATTTACCTATTGCTTTTGCTTTGGTATTTACCGACAAATACTCAAAAAGCTTAAAAATGTATTCGATTATTGCTTCTCTGATCATTTTATTTGCTTTGTATTTGTCATATAGTCGAGCTGCATGGTTATCTGTGATTGGTGGAGTTGGAGTTTTTGTTTTAATATATTATAAGATAAAACTTCGGTATGTTATGCTTTCAATAATAAGTGTAGTTGCATTGTTTTTTACGTTTCAAAATCAAATTTTAGATAGGTTATCAAAAAACGATCAAGATTCTTCTGCGAACTTTATGGAGCATGTATCTTCAGCTAGTAATATTGCTACGGATGCTTCAAATCTAGAACGTATAAATAGATGGGCATGTGCTATTCGATTGTTTGAAGAAAGGCCAATTGTAGGGTGGGGACCTGGAACATATCAATTCGTTTATGCACCTATGCAAAGAGCAAGCGAAAAAACCATCATTAGTACAGATTTTGGGGATGGAGGAAATGCACATAGTGAATATCTAGGACCATTGGCAGATAAAGGTGTACTTGGTTTAGTGACTTTCCTATTAATAGGAATTGCTATTTTAACCACAGGAATTCGTGTTTATAAACAGGATGTCAATAGGTCTAATCGCGTTATGGTGATGGGAATATTAGTTGCTTTTATCACTTATTTTATTCATGGCTTACTAAATAATTTTCTTGATTCTGACAAAGCTGCAGTACCGTTTTGGGGATTTGCTGCTATATTAGTATTATTAGATATTAGAAACAAAGAAGCCTTAAGCCAAAAAAAGACCGCTGAATAAGCGATCTTTTTTAAATTATCTATTTTCTCTGGCTAAACGCCTTAAAGTAGCCATCTCTTTCCACTTTTCTCGTGCTTCTACAGCAGGACTACCAAAATAGGTTTTTCCACCTTCAATTGATTTATCAATATTAGAAGTTGCTAAAATGATAGCTCCTTTACCAATAACAATGTCTTTGTTAATGGCAACCTTGCCCCAAATAATAACATCATCCTCAATTTTTGTAACACCAGCAATGGCCGCCTGTGCTCCAATTAAACATCGTTTACCAATTTGAGTGTCATGACCAATTTGACTGTGATTGTCCATCTTAGTGTCCTCTCCAATAATAGTATCACCACTAACACCTTTGTCAATGGAACAAAGAGCACCTACCTCAACTTTATCTTCTAAGATTACTCTACCACAAGATTCAAACTTTTTGAAACCATCTGCTCTTTTTTGGAAGTAATATGCATCAGCACCGATAATGGCTCCTGAATGAACAATTACTTGATCTCCAATAATACAGTGATCGTAGATACAAGCATTGGCGTGTATGATACAATTTTTTCCAATTTTTACATGATTACCAATAAATGCTCCAGGTTGAATAATTGTACCTTCCCCTATTTCAGCTTTAGGGCTAATAGAGGAGGGTGAAGCTTCAAATGGTCGGAAATGTTGGACGAGTTTCATATAGTCGTCAAAAGGAGTATCAGAAATGATTAAAGCTTTGCCTTCCGGACAATCTACTTCTTTATTGATTAATATAGTAGTAGCAGCACTGTTTAGTGCTTTACTATAGTACTTCGGGTGATCAACAAAAGTAAGATCCCCAGCTTCTACCATATGGATTTCGTTAATTCCACTAACTATATAATCATCAGCTCCAACGTATTTCTCAACTCCAATGAGCTCACTGACTTCTTTTAAACTGTAATTTCTAGGAAATCTCATTCACTATGCTTTTACTCTTTCTGAATAACTACCATCTCTAGTATCAACTTTAATCAATTCACCAGTATTGATAAAAAGCGGTACACGAACTGTAGCACCAGTTTCAACTGTAGCATCTTTTAATGTATTCGTTGCAGTATTACCTCTTTCACCTGGCTCAGTATAAGTGATTTCAAGTGTTACATATGGAGGTAAGTCAACAGTTAAAGGAGACTCTGTTTCAGCATGAGTTAGAATTTCAACATTTTGTCCTTCTTTTAAGAAAGCTCCAGGTGCACCTACAATAGCCTCATCTAAAAAAGTCTGTTCGTAAGTTTCATTATTCATGAAGTGCATATCTTCACCTTCTTTATATAGGTATTGATAGCTTCTTCTTTCAACTCTTTGTACATTGATTTTAACACCTGATGTAAAAGTATTAGGAAGAACTTTTCCTGTCTTGAGATTTCTGAGTTTTGTTCTAACAAAAGCGGGGCCTTTCCCAGGTTTTACGTGTTGAAATTCAATGATAGAATAAAGGTTACCATTAAACTCGATAACTAGTCCGTTTTTGAAATCTGAAGTATTTGCCATAATTATATTTTATAAAAATCTTGAATATCCTCTCATGATTCCACGAGTAGATTTTGCAATAAAAGTTAATATTTCGTCTCTCTCAGGTGTCGCAGGAATTGTAGCTTCAATATAATTTACTGCCTGAGAAACATTTTTGTTCTTTAAATAAATAATTCTGTAAATCTCTTGGATTTGCTGAATTTGTTCTGGTGTGAATCCTCTTCTACGTAAGCCAACAGAGTTTATTCCTACATATGAAAGAGGTTCGCGACCTGCTTTTGTATATGGAGGAACATCTTTACGTGCCATTCCACCACCGCTTATCATTGCATGTTTCCCAACTTGAACAAATTGATGTACAGCAGCAAGTCCACCAATAATGGCCCAATCGTGAATGTCAATGTGTCCCGCTAAGGTTGCTCCATTTGCTAAAATCACATTATCTCCAACAACACAGTCATGAGCAATGTGAACATAAGCCATAAGAAGGCAGTTGTTACCAACTATGGTTTCCATATTGGCTTTAGTACCTCTGTTTACTGTAACAAACTCTCTTATTGTAGTATTGTCGCCAATCTTAACTAGAGTTTCTTCACCATCATATTTTAAATCTTGAGGAATGGCAGAAATCACAGCTCCAGGGAAAATTTTACAATTTTTGCCTATTCGTGCGCCTTCCATAATAGTAACATTCGATCCAATCCAGGTGCCTTCTCCAATAATTACATTCTTTTCAATATTTACAAAAGGCTCAATCACTACATTTTTTGCAAGTTTAGCCTGAGGATGTACGTATGCTAAGGGTTGATTCATTATATTAAATTTTTATTTTTTCTTCACTATTTGAGCTAACATCTCTGCTTCCATTACTACTTTATTTCCTACATAAGCTATTCCACCCATGTGACATAAGCCTCTTCTAATAGGACTAAGTAATTTTAAGCTGAAATTAAGTGTATCACCAGGAACAACTTGATTTCTGAATTTTACTTTATCTATTTTCATAAATAAGGTAATATAGTTTTCTGGATCTGGAACAGTACTCAATACCAAAATTCCACCGGTTTGGGCCATAGCTTCAATCTGTAAAACTCCAGGCATAACTGGATTTCCAGGGAAGTGTCCAACGAAAAAATCTTCGTTCATGGTTACCGCTTTACTACCAATAACATGAGTCTCACTCATTTCCATAATCTTATCGATTAAAAGGAAGGGAGGACGGTGAGGAAGCTTGCCCATGATATCGTTGATATCGAAAAGTGGTTCTGCATCAGAAGGGAATAGAGGCATGTCTTTTTTACTCTCTTCTTCTTTATGCTTCTTCTTTAAGATTTTAGCAAATGCTGTATTGTTTTTATGACCCGGACGAGTTGCTATAATATGTGCTTTAATGGGTTTACCAATTAAAGCAAGATCACCTATAACATCTAATAATTTATGTCGTGCAGGTTCATTATTGGCAAATAGTTCAAGATTATTTAAATATCCTTTTTCTGTAATATTTACCACTGGCTTATCAAATAATTCTGCCAATCGGTCTAATTCATCTTGTTCTACTTTCTTTTCTACATAAACTATGGCATTAGCTAAATCACCACCTTTTATAAGATTGTTTTTTAGTAAAAATTCAAGTTCATGTAGGAATACAAAAGTTCTAGCTTTAGAAATCTCTTCTTTAAATTCACCAATATGATACATATTGGCATGCTGAGTTCCTAAGACTTCACTCTCATAATCTATCATTACCGAAACTTTGAATTCATTACTTGGAATAGCAATGTATTCTACTTTTTCGTCGGGGTTCTGAAATGAGATATTCTCACTGATCTCGTAATACTCTCTTTCGGCTTCCTGCTCTTCAATTTCAGCCTCCTCTAGTTTCTCTATATATAATTTAGAGCTACCATCAAGAATTGGAGTTTCAGCACCATCCATTTCTATTCTAACATTGTCAATCTGTAATCCAACTAATGCAGCCAATACGTGTTCAATTGTATAAACTTTTGAATCTTTATATTCTAATGTTGTTCCTCTTGATGTATCAACAACATAATCAACTAATGCTTTGATTTCTATATCTTCGTTCACATCTGTTCTAACAAATCGATAACCATAATTTTCAGCCGCTGGCTTAAATGTTATGGTTACTTCCTGTCCTGTATGCAACCCAGTTCCTGAGATACTTACTTCCCTTTTAATGGTACGTTGTTTTTCCATAAATAATTTATGCTAATTTTTTATTTCTAGCTAATTATTGAAAACAATCTGGTTTTCAATTAAAATAGCCGCAAATTTAAGAAAAAAACCCGTTATGAGTTTTTTGAATTTTTAAGCTGCTTTTCAAGCTCATTAATACGCTTTACAATATCTGGTAAATTCTTAAAATGGACATATGATTTTCTATATGGGGCTATGTCAAAAGAAGGAGAACCTTGTATTACTTTTCCATCTTTTACATTAGTACTCACACCACTTTGAGCAGCTATCATCACTCCATCTCCAATGACCAAATGACCAGTTATTCCAACTTGGCCACCTATCATACAATTCTTACCAATTCTTGTACTACCGGAAACACCAGTCTGGGCAGCTATTACCGTATTTTCTCCAATTTCTACATTATGTGCAATTTGGATTAAATTATCTAGCTTAACACCTTTTCTGATTACTGTAGATCCCAAAGTTGCTCTATCTATAGTTGTATTACTTCCCACTTCAACGAAGTCTTCTATAATAACATTGCCTATTTGAGCTACTTTTTTGTAGTTTTTATCATCTTGTGGTGCAAACCCAAATCCATCACTTCCAATTATAACGCCAGAATGAAATGTACAGGAATCACCAATTTTACAATCATTATACACTTTTGCTCCTGCAAATAAGGTGCAATCTTTACCTAATCGGGAGTTATCACCTACATATGCTTGTGGGTATATTTTACATCCATCACCAATAATGCAATTCTCAGAGATTACAGCGTACTCCCCAATATATACATCCTTACCAATTTTTGCTGATTCAGCAATAAAGGCAGAAGAAGCAATACCTGATTTCTGATTGGTAGCCTCTTTATACATATCCAACAATGTAGAAAACGCTACATAAGCATTTTTAACTTTTATTAAAGTACATGGTACTTCTTTTTCAGCTTCAAAGTCTTCATTAACTATGATAATGCTGGCATTGGTGTTATAAACATATTTTGTGTATTTGGCATTTGCCAGAAAACTTAAAGTCTCGGGTTGGCCATCTTCGATTTTTGAAAGTCCACTTACTTCAATATTCTCATCTCCAATGACTTTCCCATCTAAAACACCTGCGATTTGCGCGGCAGTAAACTTCATATGTGCTAATTTTCGAATTTGAGGCAAATATATTCAAAATTGCCTAAACAAAAAATGCTATAACCCTTACAGTATCACTACTGATATTCTTTTGGATAACAAAGAAAGTATTTGTTTACAGGGGAGGATAAGCTTCTGATATTGAAGTTGTCAGATGCGGTGGCAATATCTACTAGTTTTTGATTTTTCTCGAGAATAAAAATTTTATCAGTCTTTTGGTTATAAGCCCTGTTGCTGGTAATGCCACTATAAACGAAATGTGCTGTCTCCTCTATGCTTATTCCATAATTATCAGCAACTTTTTTCTTTAAGCTCTCAATATTGCCCAAGTCAAATTTTTCCTTTTGAATAATTACCTTTGGAAGATGTCTATCTAATATATTTTTGCACAATAAACTTAGTGTTCTGTCTTTGTGGTTTACCCATTCTTTTATGGCAAACATAATATCAAAATCATCCAAAGAATTAAATGTCGATAATAAGTCATCTTTTAGAAGTTGTTTTGCATCTACCTTTTTCGAAAGGAATAAATTCAGTGCTGTACTAGAGCTTATTTTATCTTCGGATGAAGCCAATTGTCTCGCTCTTTTTACAATTTCTATTAATAATTGTTCTGCACTAAGAACGGTTTTATGAAGATATACCTGCCAATACATAATTCTTCTGGCCACCAAAAACTTTTCAACGGAATATATTCCTTTAGCTTCAACAACTAATTGATCATCAACTACATTTAATAGTTTTATTAATCTATTGGTTCCAATTACTCCTTCACTCACGCCAGTATAATAACTGTCTCGTTTTAAGTAATCTAACCGGTCCATATCTAGCTGGCTGCTTACCAGTTGATGTAAAAACTTCTTATGGTATTTGTTTTTATTTATAGCAATTGCCATATCTAAAATACCACCAAGGTCTTTATTTATTGCGTCTAAAAATATTGAGCCTACTTCTTCATGACTCGTGTTGAATAATAAATGATGTTCTAAAGTATGAGAGAATGGTCCGTGACCTATATCGTGTAATAATATGGCTTGCTGAGCGGCCAGTATTTCTTCATCACTAATTTCAATTCCTTTGTCTTTCAAACTTAAAAGGCTGTTTTTCATTAAATGCATGGCTCCCATACTATGTTGGAACCTAGTATGAATGGCACCAGGATAAACCATATTTGTTAAGCCAAGTTGATTTATCCTTCTGAGTCTTTGGAAGTAGGGGTGTTCAATAATGTCATAAAGGGATTCATCGCTGATTTGTATAAACCCATAAATTGGATCATTAAAGATTTTTAATTTGTTAGTATTCATAGTTTCTGAATGAATCTGCAAATTACACATTTCTTAGTTCTTATTGAAGCATTATCGAAATTCGTAAATAATGATTAACAAATCTTAACAATGGATAAGTGTCAGTAAATCAGGTGTTAATATGTTTGTCGTTTTTGGCTAGTAAATACCATGCAATAAATCGCTAATTTTATGTTTTTAATAGAAAGGAAACTTATGGGCACTAAAATATTATGGGTTGATGATGAGATAGATCTTTTGAAACCCCACATTATGTTCTTGGAACAAAAAGGTTATGAAGTTGGAACTGCAAATGATGGTAGTGAAGCTTTAGATTTAGTTGATGAAACTGATTTTGATATTGTATTTCTAGATGAAAATATGCCTGGGTTAAGTGGTATAGAAACTCTCGAAAGGCTAAAAATAAAATCTCCTTCTTTACCAATCGTTATGATTACAAAAAGTGAAGAGGAATCTATTATGGAGGAGGCTATTGGATCAAATATTGCCGATTATTTAATAAAACCAGTTAAACCTAATCAGATTTTACTCTGCTTAAAGAAAAACTTAGACAATAGAAAGATTGTCTCTGAAAAAACAACCATGGCTTATCAGCAACAATTCCAGGCTTTAAGTATGGAGATCGGTAATCGATTAAATCATGAAGAATGGATTGAAATTTACAAAAAACTGGTTCATTGGGAATTGAGTTTGAGTAAATCGAGAGATAATGGGATGGATGAGGTTCTTAAAATGCAAAAGGACGATGCCAATAATCAATTTTCAAAATTCATTATGAATGAGTATGAAGGTTGGTTGAATGAAAACAGCTCCGATGCACCTGTTTTATCGCATACCTTGATGAAAAAGAAAGTGTTAGATTCAGTGAAAGAAGATAAACCAACTTTCTTATTTATAATCGATAA
>JADGDY010000162.1 GCA_016744655.1 Bacteroidales bacterium
GTCTACCCTAGCCTATTATTCCGCTGTTAATCAAGATGAAATATTAGATATTGAAATATATACAAAGCTACTTGACAGAATTGCCAACGAAATACATACAGCCGAAAACCGAGTAAAATACGCCATGAATGGTTTTATCATTTCTATTGGAACTTATATTAGTGCTTTAACTGAAAAAGCCACAGAAATAGCTGAAACTATTGGAAAAGTTACCGTGGATATGAATGGAACAGCTTGTAAAGTTCCCTATGCCAAAACCTATATTCAAAAGGTAATTGATAAAGATAAGGTGGGTAAAAAGCGTAAAACAGCGCGCTGTTAATTCGCCTTATGTTAAGAATCTACACCCCAAAAGAGATTTCAGCCTTGGATTTAAGAAAGTATCTAAAGTAAAAGAAGGCTTTCCCAAAAAACAGAATGATTTCCCTCCTAAACTCAACTTCTTTAAATACCTAAGCAATCAGGGCTGAATCCTCTGCGAGGCTTTAATCCCTAAGAATAACAGACCGCTCGGTCGGATTTGTAATCCGACATAACTATTACTTTAATATCTAAAGTCCATGCAGCATTAATTATTTTTGAATTTAAGTTAAAATTTTCTTATCTTTAATGATTCTAGATTAACTTCACTATTTTTGTGAAACAAAATTTAAAAATAACAATCATGCATATATTACCCGAATTACCATTCGATAAAAAAGCTTTTGGCTCCTATATTAGTGAGGAAGGCTTCGATTATCACCATGGCAAACATCATAACGCTTACGTAACTAATTTAAACAACTTGGTAAAAGACTCAGCTCTTGCTGAACTATCTTTAGAGGAGGTTATCAAGAAAAGTGCAGCCGATGGACAAGTTGGAATTTTCAATAATGCTGCACAGCATTTTAATCATGGTTTCTTTTGGAATTGTCTTTCACCAAATAGTGGTGGACAACCAAATGGAGATATCGCTGGATTAATCGCTCGTGATTTTGGTAGTTTTGAGAATTTCAAAGAGCAGTTTTCAAGTTCAGCAGTCAAATTATTTGGCTCAGGTTGGGTTTGGTTAGTAGCAAATAGCGATGGAAAATTAGAAATTAAACCATTCGCCAATGCCGACACTCCAGTCACCTCAGATTTCAAACCGATTTTAACTTTAGACGTTTGGGAACATGCTTATTATATCGATCATAGAAATGCACGTCCAAAATTCGTTGAAGGATATTGGGATATTGTAAACTGGGATTTCGCAAACAAAAATTTATAATTTCTAGGTTCACCTAGATTTAATAAGAACTATTCTATAACAATCGAAGCCTACATCTTACCTAAGGATGTGGGCTTTTTCTTTCTGTCCTTATATGAATACACCTTTACTCGTAATGAAAATATTGATTTTATTATAAACATTCCTATTTTTGTGAAAACAATATTGACATGGGGAGTATTAAATTCAAGCATAATTACAAATATTTATTGACTGCCCTCCTCCTGTTTCTAACTTTTTTAGGTAGTACTCAAAATTCAGACATTTCCATTTCGGATAGTTTAATTTTAAAGCTTTCGGTTGCACAAAATTCAATTGAAAAAACAAAAGCTCTTCTCAATTTATCTAATTATTACATTAATAAAGACAATAATAAAGGACTAGACTATGCTAACGAGGCTTTAAACTTGGCATCTGAAATAGATAACTCTTCATTTTTATCAAATTCTCACCTTTTAAAGTCTCGATTTTATATAGATAAAGGAGAATTTTTGGAAGCTAGTAACCAGATTGATTTAGCAAAATCTCATATTAAAAATGATACTTTATTATTAGCAAAAACTCTTTATACCCAAGCTCTATTATATACACACTTGGACGAATTAGATAAGGCAGCAGACTATTCATACATTGCATTAAAACTTTATGATAGATTAAATGACAAAGGTGGCCAATCTAAAATTCAAAATATCATTGCCGCCATATATTCAAATCAGAAAAAATATGACAAAGCTTTAGAGTATAGTCTTCGAAGCCTAGCCAACAAGCAAGAAATGAATGATACAATTAGTATTGCTGGAGATTTAAGTAATATTGGTTCAAGTCATCTATTACAAAATAGTTTTGTACAAGCTGAAAAATATTTTATTCAAGCCATTGAATTAAATACAAGATATAATCAAAAGAATTGGTTGGCTATAAATTATCACAATATGGCTTCTTGTTATTATAAACAAGGAAAGAATTCTGAGGCTGAAAAATACACCTATAAAGCCTTAGAATTAAATATTGAGCTCAATAATCGGCTTAATGAATCTAGTTTATACATACTTCTTGCTGATAATTTCTATTTACAAAAAGAATATCATAAAGCTACACAATTCTATAAAAAGGCATTACCAATTGCCCAAGAATATCAATTCCTCTCAGAACTAACTAACACCTATTTGGGATTATATAAACTTGAATACAGAAAACCTAATTATAAAGTAGCCTTAGAATATTTCACCCTATATCAAACCGCGAAAGATAATTTAAAGAATAAGGAAAGCATAAGCAAATTGGCATCCCTAGAGATTCAATATATCATGGAGCAAAAGCAAAATGAATTGGAGCTGGAAAAACAAAGAAACATTGCCAATGCTCAAAAGAAAAATCTCTATATGATTATTCTTTCTATCAGCCTTCTTGCAACATTGGTGGTCATCATATTATTATTTCTTCGATACAGGATTAAGATTAGATATTCAAGAATAAAACAGCAAAAGTTAGAGGATGAACTTGAGTTTAAGAACAAAGAATTGACTGCAAATGTAATGTCACTCATGAAAAAAAATGAGATGCTCGGTGAGATTACAGACAAACTTATTGAAGTAGAAAATCATGCAGTAAAAGATGAAACCAAATTTGCTCTGAAAAAAATTGCCGTCGACATTGAAAATAGCACTAAAGAAAAAATTTGGGAAGAATTTGAGATAAGATTTAAGCAAGTTCATTCTGATTTCTATGAAAAGCTCATCCTACAATTCCCTGATCTTTCTCCCAACGAACAACGTCTTTGTGCATTCCTTAGACTTAATTTATCTACCAAAGAAATAGCTTCCATCACAGGAAGAAATCCACGCTCCATAGAAATGGCTCGTTTTCGACTTCGAAAAAAGCTAGGAATTTCCTCAAAAGAAGTCAATCTTATCACATTTATTTCAAAAATTTAAAACTTTAAATCAACACCTATTCATTCTGTTGATATCAGCTTCCTTTGTAGTAAGAAATAATCATTGTGATATCAATTAAAATACATTTCACCTAATAATTAGTTATTTACAATACCCGATGTGAAAGATGTGCAATCTTTGTAGGGGTATTTTATTGATTCTTGAAAGATTTGTAGGACCACTTTTTTTGATTTAAATGATTTTGATGTGCAATTTTGCCTCATCAAATAATTGAAAATGGAACAAAAAACAAAACCAGATTCCAAACCATCAAAACAACAAACAGAAGTAGATTTAAAGGAAATATCAGACAGACATAAGTTACAACAGAAAGTACTTAAGAAGATGATAGACCAGATTCAATCTACTAAAAATGAAAATCAATCAAAAAAATAGCTAATCATGAAAAAATCACTCTACTCTTTATTATTAATCTTATTGGTATTTAATGTATCATTTGCACAAGAAAAAGGAATAAAAGAAAATGAAAAATATGTGGTCATTGAAGAACTTACTGGAACTTGGTGTTCTTGGTGTCCTAGGGGAACCCATAAAGGAAGACAATTATCCCATGACTATGATAATGTTATTTTTATAGCCATCCACACTAGTGACCCTATGGCCTACTCTGAATATAGTGAGGCTTCTGGTTTGACTGGTGCGCCAAGCGGAAATGTAAACAGAAAACACTTTGACCAAGACACGGAGCAGTGGGAATCAAAGGTAAACCAAGAAACCAATGTTAACCCACCAGCATACATTAATGTTGAAACTACTTATAATGAATCAACACGAGAATTAGAAGCCATTATATCAGCTGAGTTTATTGAAGATTTCACAGGAAACCTTCGTATTGGAGGTTTAGTTCTTGAAGATGCTGTAACTGGGCAAAGTGGTTACGATCAATCCAATTCATATTCTGGTGGAGGAAATGGACCATTAGGAGGTTTTGAGAATTTACCGAACCCAGTACCTGCAAATATGATCGCTTATGATCATTTGTCTCGTCAACTCTTTGGAGGATATGATGGTGCAGAGGGCAGTGTACCTGCCACAGTAAACTCAGGAGAAACACATTCCTACACTTTCAACTACACACTCCCTGAAGAATATAATCATGAATACATAAGAGTAGCGGGTTGGTTAATTGACAATAGTAATAGTCAAATTTTAAACGCTGGAAAAAGTCAGTTTCTACCAGGTTATGATAATGCAAAACCTCACTTTATCTCAGAAGCAATTACTTCAGGAAATGTTGGGATTCAATATAATTATCAACTGTTTACAGCAGATCCAGAAACAGATGAATTAGAAATATTAGCTATTGATTTACCTAATTGGTTAACATTAGAAGAAACAGACCAAAACTCTATTCATACAGCAGGAATCTTAAGTGGTATTCCAACAGAGACAGGCACCTTCCCTATCACACTTACTGTTACCGATGGCGAATGGACTACAGAACAGACTTTTGATTTAATTATCGCAGCAAACCCAGGAGCTGGATGGGAATTAATTGGTGAAGAAGGTTTTACAAACATTACATCTAGTAATAATACCTTGAAATTAGATCCGGATAATGTTCCATATATTGCTATTACTAATTATGGCGGTCCTGTGGAAGTATACAAATTTGAGAACGATTCATGGCAATCAGTTGGAAGTAATGCCGGAACATCTAGCTCAGACCTTTGTTTTGATATTGACAGCGAAGGAAACCCTTGGATAGCCTATAATGATGCTACTAATGCTGATAAATGTGTTGTGAAAATGTTCGATGGAACAAACTGGACAGCGATTGGAGCTCCTGTAAGTGTAGGTGGTGCAAGATCATTTGGATTTGCCATTGACGACAACGATATACCTTATGTTGGATTCTATGAACAATCGATGAATGCTGCAGGTTTTGTATACAAATATGAAGGTAGTGCTTGGCAAATGCTTGGAGATGGCCAAATAGACCCTGGTGCTTCTTTGTTTTTTAATATTGATTTCTTAAATGATAATACTCCAATAGTATTATGGTGTGAAGCTCCTACTAATTATGACTGGTATTCTAGAGTATCAAAATTTGAAAATGGAAGTTGGACCACCTTAAGCGGAGGAAATATTACTGATAACAACACCTATTTTTATCATAGTTTAGCAGTCGACGATAATGACCAAATTAGTGTATCGATTTGTGAAACCAATGGTGCTGAATATCATATTTATCAATTGAATAATGATATCTGGGAAGATATTAGTCCTTCTGAAACCTATAATGGTGAAAATAATGATTTGGTTGCAGGAACTGATGGCAAATTATATTTTGGATTCCAAAATGCAGGTATGGGAGCACAAACAAGTGTACTTCAATATGATGGTTCTGAATGGTCATCACTTGGCCCCGTTGTAATTTCAGGAGTAGCTTCCAACCAGACTATTACTATCAGTTCAAATGGTGAGCCCTATATTGCTTATACCGATGAAACAAATGGAGAAAAATCTACTGTAAAGGCCTATTTATCCTCTGATGTGGCTATAGCCAATATCAACCCTAGTTCTCTAGTTTTCCCAGATACATATATTGGACATACAGCAGAAGAAACAATTACAATAAGTAATACTGGAAATGCTACATTAGAAATAGATAACATCAGTTCAGATAATGAAATATTCACTATTAGCAGTAATTCTTTCTCCATAGAATCTGGGGAAAGTCAAGAACTAACCATTGAATTCAATCCAATATTGGTTCAAGAATACAGTGGAATTATTTCTATGAATAGTAATGACCCATCACAACAATTAATTGAAGTTGAAGTAAGTGGTAATGGCGATTTAAACATTGGAATGGCAGAGCAAAATATTGATGAATTCACGATATTTCCACAACCTGCTTTAGAGCTTGTTTATATTAAATCAGTTGAGAATATGAATACCATTACCCTATTCAATTTAAATGGTCAGGAAGTATTCAAAACAACGACAAATGCAACAAATGAGCAAATTGATATATCAGAATTACATAATGGAATTTATATGATTCAGATTGAAACCAAATTAGGCATATATAATCAAAAACTAATTAAAGCTCGTTCCTAAAGTCGAGGGGATGCTCTAGAAAGTTCGATAATGAGGCTTGCGAAGCTTTCGAAATGTGAGTTTAATTGAGTAAATGACCATTTTGAAAGCGAGCGTAACAAAATTAGCGGACTTTATAGACAGACACTAATTATACAATAGTTGAATTTTAGAGCAGTAAATTGTGAACGCGTTCATTTTATATGGACGCGTTTTTTATATCTTTGAATTTCAATTAAAAAACCATGGAAAAGAAAACCCTGTATTTACTCATGACCATATCCTTTTTAGCAGGAGTACTGGTTCATAGCTATTTAAAGCTAAACACTACAGATAATATACAAGAACAAAAAGTAAATTCAAATGACACTCTAGAGGTGAGAAAACTCATTTTTGAGGATTTTCCAGATGCTTATCGAAAAGGGGATTATTCGTCGCAGCGATTAGCAGACTTGTTTTGGGATGAAGCGGATTTAGTGGTGCTCAGTTCCCCATGGCTAACAGGAAAAAATGCGGTGAGTGAGCGTTTCAGCTATTTGAAAGATTTTCCAGAAGGAAGAACAATTTATTTCGATTTGGTTTCCATGAGATTTATAGGAAGCTCTACAGCTTGGGTAAATGTAAATTCATGCGACAAAGGAGGTGTAAATGAGGAGGGTAAAGAATTAGGTGTGTACTGCGACAGAGGAAGTTTTCTCCTTGAAAAAAGAAATCAGGAATGGAAAATATTAGCGGTACGAGCATTTGAAGCTCCCATAGAAGGAAGAGTAATTGCTAATTAAACAATTGATCTTTCGCATCATTTACAAAACCTTACAGTCTGTACTTCTGGATATTACATCTTTACCTTTTCTTCGTGGGTTTTGTGACTTCTTTGTGCTGCTTCGTGTAATAACCTGAGCTCAACATTAAATATTCTCATCCAGTTCCTATTCACTGGATTATTAAGACATAAGAAGCATTAGCTAAATATGCTAAAGTGAATCTTCTTAAATTTTGTTAGCAAGGAAACAACACATTTTCCCTGTGTCTCTCCTTAGAAAGCTTCGAGAACAAGGCTTGGTTTTTGTAAAAAATCACGGAATTGACTTTTGTCAATGACTGTCTTCTGAATAAGCATAACGCAGTTATCGGGGTTTTCTTACAGAGACTAAATATCGAAAATCTGGTCTAATACAAAAAGCTTATAACCCTTATAATCATTACTTAAAGAAGCTTTCAGCATAGCTTTTGCAACCTCTTCTCCTTTTATAGGGCGCCACTTTTTTAAAGGTGGAATTATTTTAGACAAAACACGAATCACTTTTGCTCCCGACTCTTCCCCACTTCTTTTCTCAGCTCGCTCACCCACTAATACACTGGGTTGAAAAATATGTAAATTAGAGAAGTTCATTTCTTTAATAGCCTCCTCTAGTTCGCCTTTCATTCTAGAATAAAAGATTTTAGATTTAGGATTGGCGCCAGAAGAAGAAACCAAAACAAAAGAATCTACACCATTTGACATCGATACTTTCGCAAATTCATATTGATAGGTATAATCTATTTTCCATTGTGCATCTTTACTTCCTGCTGTTTTTAAAGTAGTTCCCATGCAAGAAAACACCATATCAGCTTTTATTAAGTCTTTGAAATCATTTATCTGATCAAAATCAACCACATGTTCTACTAGTTTCTCATGAACTTTTCCAGTATTTCTTCTCAAGAAAAGAATGACTTTTTCAATTTCTTCCTCCTCTAAAAGCTGATTTACAAGATGTCCCCCAACCAAACCTGTAGCACCAATAACAATTGCTGTTTTTTTGTTTTTCATGTCACAAATATAAGTCTATAATGGAGATAATTGTATATTTTTAAACCTTCAAAACTAAATCCATGAACAGAAGAAATTTTATCATCAAATCAAGTTTAAGCCTAGGAGCTTTGAGTTTTATTCCAGGTATTGGATATTCAACTATTATGAACCCAGCAAAAGGATTTAAAAGCATGAGACCTTCAATTGAAGATAGGACTTATCATAGTGAGGCCGTTGAAGATTTATTAGCTAATGTGAAATCAAATATTGCTGATGAAGAATTAGCTTGGATGTTTGAGAATTGTTATCCTAACACATTAGATACCACTGTAGATTTTGAAATGATTGATGGAAAAGAAGATACATTTATCATCACCGGTGACATAGATGCCATGTGGCTTAGAGATTCTACTGCACAAGTTTGGCCATATATGCCTTTGATAAACAAGGATAAGAAAATTAAACAACTTATTAAAGGACTGATCAATAGGCAGGTTAAATGTGTTCTAAAAGATCCTTATGCCAATGCTTTTTATAAAGATTTAGAGAAAGAATCACATTGGAAAAGTGACAACCCAACTCCTATTCCGGGCGTTCATGAAAGAAAATGGGAAATCGATAGCCTTTGTTATGTGATTAGGCTTTCACATGAATATTATAGAATTTCTGGAGATGCCAGTGTTTTTGATGATAAATGGAATGAAGCCATGCATTTAATTGTAAAAACACTTAGAACAGAGCAATTAATTGATGGACCTTCTCCATATCGCTTCACTAGAATGACCAATCAGATGATAGATGCTCCTATCTTTAATGGAACTGGGAGACCTGCTAAACCAGTGGGTTTAATTGCCTCTCAATTTAGACCTTCTGATGATGCTACCTTATTTCCATTTTTAATTCCTTCAAATATATTTGCGGTATTATCTCTAAATCAACTGAATGATATTTATTCCAATATATTAAATGATGAGAATTTTGCTAAAGAATGTGCTGGTTTTGCGGAACAAGTAGAAAAAGCCATTAGAAAATATGCCATTTTAGAACATTTAGATTTCGGAGAAATTTATGCATATGAGGTAGATGGTTTTGGAAATTCTATATTTATGGACGATGCCAATGTGCCTTCATTAATGTCGTTGGCCTACCTTGGAGCACACAAAACTGAGGATGTCTTATATAAAAATACACGTCAATTTTTATTGAGCGAGCATAACCCCTACTTTCTAAAAGGAGAAGCCGCAGAAGGACAAGCAAGCCCCCATACCTGGAAAGAGAAAATCTGGCCCATGGGCAT
This sequence comes from Bacteroidales bacterium, assembly GCA_016744655.1. Classification (GTDB taxonomy): domain Bacteria; phylum Bacteroidota; class Bacteroidia; order Bacteroidales; family UBA12170; genus UBA12170. The sequence goes on from JADGDY010000162.1 coordinate 9,339, forward strand.
TATTCTAAGAGCCATGACAAGTACAGATAAGAATGAAATAATCCATTGTTTACAAATGCTAAAAGACAGCCATGCAGATACAGGTTTTATGCATGAAGCATTCCACAAAGACAATCCATTTGATTTCAATAGAGCTTGGTTTGCATGGGCCAATACTTTGTTTGGAGAATTAGTGATTAAGGTTTATCAGGAACACCCTGAAATTTTGAGATCTGGGATATAGTTAATTGTTGAGCTCTAATACTATAGTTAAATAGCAAACAAGTATAAAACTTTATATTACATATTTAACTCTTACTGATATCAATCAACTCATATCACTCTCATCAAATAAAACCAATAATTTTTCTTTAATTTGTTTATACAAAAGCCAAAAACACATGAATTTAGTAGACCAAGTAAATAGCATGAGTAAAAATACCCTCATGGAAGCATTAAATATTGAAATGCTAACTGTAGAAAAGGATTTAATACGTGCTAAAATGCCAGTAGATGAAAGGACTTTTCAGCCGTTTAAATTGCTGCATGGTGGAGCGAGCTTGGCATTGGCAGAAACTATTGGCAGCGTGGGTTCTCATATTGTAATTGGACCTGACTCCAATAAAACTTCAAGAGGTGCTGGAATAAATGCTAGTCATTTACGGGCAGTTAGAAGTGGCTTTGTTATTGGAGAAGCCAGGCCTATTCATTTGGGGAAAAACACACATATTTGGGATATTAAAATCTTTGATGAACAAGAGCGCTTGGTTTCCATTGCACGACTTACCAATTTTATTTTAGAGGCTAAAGAAAAATAGTTCATGACTTCATCATTTGTAGTATATCGACTTCCTGGGCAATCGAAAATTAGTTTCAATTCAAGTCCAGCATTTGTAGTAAAAGATTTAAATTGTTTAAATGATTCTCACTTTGTGATGGCGCCATTTGATGATCAATCTGAATGGTCAATATTTGCTTTTGATGCTAATAATACTAGAAATATTGAGCAAAAAGAATGGAATAATTTGAACTTGGAATTTGCATCTAAACATGAGGATGTTTACCATGCTACAGCTAAAGAACATCAGAATCAAGTTCAGCAAATTGTTGAAGAGATAAAGAAAGGTGACATACAAAAAGTGGTATTGAGTAGGATTCAATCGCAATTAAGAAATAATAAATCCTTAAAACAGATCTTTAGTCAATTGTGTGAGAAATACCCCAATGCATTTGTTTATTTATGCCAATTACCCAATGGCCAAATATGGTGTGGTGCCAGTCCTGAAACATTAGCAAAATATGAGGAGGGTAAATTTGAAACCATGGCTTTGGCTGGAACAAAAGCCCTATTAAATAAACAAACCGACCAGTTGGTTTGGCAGCAAAAGGAGCAAGACGAGCAAGTTTGGGTACAGGATTATATTAAGAACATTCTAAGCAACAAGAACTTAGAGTGTTCACAATCTGACACTTACACTGCACAGGCTGGACC
>JADGDY010000163.1 GCA_016744655.1 Bacteroidales bacterium
TTAATTTAGATACGGATGGTAAAGTAGAAGTTAAAATATACAACACAACAGGACAATTAGTGGAAAACTACTATTCAACTGCCAGTAACCAAGAGCTTCATATAAATACAAGAAATTTACAAGGTGGATTATATCTCTACCAAATTAATTATCAATCAAAATCAATTCAAGGATCAATTACGGTCCGTAAATAGTCGCGTGTGTACTTTGCACTTGTACAATTCTAAAACTATCTCAAAAAGGGGCGATTTCTATAGCCCCTTTTTTTTATTTTAGCAAAAAATATTTTATGAGAAGTTTCATTGTTTTAGCTTTTTTTTATTTCGTTTTATTCTCAGCATTGGGGCAAAAATCTAATAAACTAATAAATCCCAATGACAACTTGAATATTGAGGAAACAGGCAATTTACATTTGTACCTGTCCGATTCTATACTTTTTCACTCTACACAACACAAATCCCAAATCATCAATTTTCTTAGTTCAGTTGATAAGTATCATATAAGCGATTATCGAAATCAAATAGAATCTATATATTATAAGTTTACAACAAGCAAATTTATTGACAGTACAATACTAACCAAGTCGACTCAATATAAGGCATTATTGAGCTATGATGACAGAAATTACAAAATTGCGATTTCTGAATTTGAAGATTTTTTTAATCTCTATAAAGAATTTTATAGAAATGATACTTCTTATGCGTATGAATATTCTAAATATGCAAATTGTTTCAGGAAGGAAAGCAAAATGAAAGAATATTTTGCATACATTGATACTGGATTTCAAATCGCTAATAAAAAACCATATCCCGCTGGAGATCAGGCCCTTTTATATTATATGCTTTCCATACATTATTCAACTAATAGGAATAATGACTCCTCAAGATTCTATCTAACAAAAGCCGTTAATGACTTAACCGAATCCGAACAAGGGAATTTCAGAGTTAAATACATGGTCTACAGACAAATTGCTTATTCAGAATTATTTAGCGACAATATTGACCTTGCTGAAAACTACTTTAATCTTGCAGAGGAAAACTTATTAAAGACAGACCATAAAGAATCGGAATTAGCCATTTTGTTAAAAGACAAGTCCACCACATTAATGCTGAGCAACCAATACAACCTAGCCATAAAGCAATTAAAAATGGCCTTACATATTTACAGCTCCGATACAAATTCTAAGAAACAAGCAAGAGCTGAAATTTGCAGGTATATTGGAGTATCATTTAAAGGACTAGGGAAACACGAACTTGCAGTTCAATATTTTAAAAAATCTTTAAAGCTATATCCCGAAACAAGTAATATGGCACATCGAGACTTGGCAGATACCTATTTTGCTTTGGATGAAAATCAGCAGGCTGATTCTTTATATCAAATATCCCTAGACTATAACCTGAGTCTTAATAATCCTTATGAATTTCAACTTAGTCAAACTTATTATATATATGGCCAATTTTTAATTGAACAAAAAATGGATATTAAGCGAGGTGAGATCTATTTAAAAAATGCAATCAGTAATTGGAATCACCAATACAATGGAAAATCTTTTTATTTAAGCGCTCCTCTAAATATACTAGGAACTCATTATTTAAAATCCGGAAAAATAAAACAAGGGCTCGATAGCTTACAATCTTCTCTTCGAAGTTCAGCAGATAGATTCAATAGCAAAGATATTTACTTAAATCCCAATCCAGAGGAAATTCCCAACACTCCCGATTTCAATAACGCACTTGCTTGGAAAGCATATGGTTTTTATTTGCTATACTTGAAGTCTAATGATATAGAGGATTTAAAGATGTCATTCGAAACTTATAAATTCTTCATTTACTGTGTTAACGAACTCAGGAAAAACTACAATCAAGTTGAAAGTTTATATACCAGCAGCCAAATCCATTATGTATACAATCAGGCTATTGATGTTGGACAGCTTCTCTATGCTAAATCAAACGATGAAAATGTAATCGGTGAAATTTTCAACTTTATTGAGGGAAAAAAATCATTTACCCTCTACCAATCACTAAATGTATTGGAGAAGAAAAAGCTTTTAAAAATCCCAAAACATTTAATTAAAAAGGAACTTGATTTAAAATCGCAGATGGGAAGAATAGAGGAAGAGATAAAAGTAGAATTAAGTTATAACAATGCTGAAGAAAAAATTAAAATTCTCGACAGTAAGGCTTTTTCCATAAGTATGAGTTTAGATAGTATACAGAAGGAATATAAAGAAAACTATTCTGGTTATTATAAACTAAAGTATGGATTCCAAGAATTGAGCATAGAAGAAATTCAAGATCGAATTCCTGATGAAAAGGCATTCATTAACTACTCTATATCAGATAGTTTACTTAACTTCTTAGCAATTACAAATGACCAAGTTAGTTTTCATACAGAGTATATAGACTCCTCATTTTTTCAAGACATTAAGAATGTGGTATTGCTACTAAAAAAAGTGGATACAGATAAAAGCTATCAAGAATTTGTTTCCTTTACCAAAAGCAGTCATCAGCTTTATAAAAAACTCATAAACCCTGTAGAGTCTCAAATAGATGGCAAGGATCTCATAATTATTCCCGATGGTGAGTTAAGCTATATTTCTTTTGATGTATTACTCACCGAAAATGTGAAATCAGAAAGACCTGATTATAGGACACTACCCTATCTCATAAAGAAATACAAATCTAATGTAGCCAATTCCATGCAGATTTATTTCAATATGAAGTCTCGAGAAACAAAACCAAATAATGAAGTATATGCATTCGCTCCTATATATAAGAACACAAGAACAAAAGATTCTGTTCCTCAAGAATATAATTTTTTACGGCCTTTAGATTATGCTAAAATGGAAGTTAAAAGTATTGAAAGACGCCTACATACTCAATCTTTTATAGATAATGAAGCCTCGGAAGAAAACTTCTTTGATAAAGCTAAAGAGGCTGGTGTTCTGCACCTAGCTATGCATACTTTTATCAATGATGAGGATCCTCTTTATTCCAAATTATTGTTTACTTATAATGCAGAAAAGAATTCTGGTTTAGTAAATACTTATGAACTCTTGAGGCTAGATTTAAATGCCGAATTGGCAGTTTTAAGCGGATGTAGCACAGGAGATGGAGAATTACAAAAAGGCGAAGGTGTGATGAGCCTAAGCTCGGGGTTTCAGTTTGCTGGCGTACCTGCCATTATCATGAGTTTATGGGAAGTGAATGACAGGTTTGGAGCTTTGGTGATTGATAAATTTTATAAATATTTGGCAAATGGCGAAAACAAAAGCCAAGCGCTTTATAAAGCAAAAACAGAAGTGTTGGCCCAAGGAAATGCTTTATACGCTCATCCTTATTATTGGGCTGGTCTTACCTTAATGGGTGACGATGCTCAATTACAATATATTCAACGACAAAGGTGGGACTTGATGATATTGGGAGGTATCATAATACTTGCAATAGGTATATTTGCATTTCAAAGAAGAAAAAAATGGACAGCCTAAAGAATATCAAGAATTTGTTGGACTCTAAATATGATGCCTATTGCAATGAGGAGTTTATTGCCTTGGACCCTATCCAAATTCCTCATTATTTTTCAAAAAAAGAAGACATAGAAATTGCAGGTTTTTTAGCAGCTTCAATTGCTTGGGGGCAAAGACCCACTATTCTGAAAAATGCAAAAAGATTAATGCAAATAATGGAATTTGATCCTCATTATTTCATCTTAAATCATGGTACTGCTGATAGAATTGGATTTAGTGATTTTCGCCACAGAACCATGCTCCCACAAGATATACTTTTCTTTATAGAAAGTCTTCAAAATATTTATCAAAATCACGGGGGATTGGAGTCAGTTATTAACGCAGGGTATAAAGTTGGAGGAGTCAAAAAAGGATTATCCAACTTAAATGAAGTTTTTTTCTCTATCGATCACCCAGAAAGAACTAGAAAACATTTATCAAATCCAGAAAAAAACTCTGCTTCAAAGCGGTTGAACATGTTTCTGAGATGGATGGTTCGACAAGACCAATCAGGAATAGATTTTGGAATTTGGAAACAAATATCTCCTTCGGACCTCATGCTACCATTAGATGTACATACTGCTCGAAATGCTCGTGAACTGGGTTTACTGGAAAGAAAATCTAATGATTGGAAAGCTGTTGTAGAAGTTAGTCAGAATTTAAAAAAGATTGATCCACTAGATCCCATTAAATACGATTTTGCTTTATTTGGGATGGGAGTTTTTGAAAAGAACTAAGGTTTTAGTAAATTTGCTCTAATATGGCAAAAACTAAATTTCTAACTTTTCTGCTTTTACTAACTATTGGACTTATAACTTCTTGTAATAAAAAAGACCAATTAACTGAAAATGTAGATCCAGATGCGGTAAACTTTCTTGTCACACAGCCTTCCATTGCATCTGCTACTTTTGTAGCACAATGCACTAATTATGATGTAGTGCTAGATTCCATCACCTTCCTTTCACCTAATAGTGCTGTTTATTTTCAAAATTTCAACGCTACCCTTTTATCAAAAAATGAAGAACAGTTGATTGGAGGCTATGAAAGTTTTGACGGACTTTGGATCATACAATTTAAAGGTAAAATTCAAGAAAGCGACCAAACATATACAGTAAGTGTTCCATATGATATGAATATTGAAGAAGAAGGCGATGAATAGTTCAAAAGAAAGTATAAAACATAAACTTCACACCATCATTCAGGAGGCTGACACCCCTTTGGGTAAAGCATTCGATATCATCCTTTTAATCGCTATTTTATTAAGTGTGATTATTGTGATGTTAGATAGTGTGGCTTCTATTAGTCAAAAGTTCTCCCAAATATTCTTCATGCTTGAATGGACTTTCACCATATTTTTCACCATTGAGTATTTTCTCAGAATATATATCACTAAGAATCCGTTTAAGAATTATATTTTCAGCTTTTACGGAATAATTGACTTTCTAGCTGTTTTACCAACCTACCTTAGCATCTTTGTTACTGGAAGTCATTTTATGATGGTCATAAGAATATTCCGATTGATTAGGGTATTTAGAATCCTCAAATTAGGTAGATATGTGGGTGCATCTCAAGTTTTGAGAGATAGCCTTATTAATAGCAGACATAAAATCACTGTTTTTTTAGAAATCGTATTAACTATTGTAGTTTTAATGGGTTCTATAATGTATATAGTAGAAGGCCCTGAAAATGGCTTCTCTAGTATTCCTAGAGGTATTTATTGGGCTATTGTCACTTTAACAACTGTTGGTTATGGTGACATTGCACCAACAACTGTAATTGGACAATTTTTAGCATCTATTATTATGATTATGGGGTATGCTATTATTGCTGTTCCTACGGGTATTGTTTCATCAGAAATGATAAAATCTGAAAACAAAAAGAAAGTCCACCTTAACACTCAGGTTTGCGAAAATTGTCACTGTGATAAACATGAAGATGGTGCTAGATTCTGCAAAATCTGTGGTACCGCTCTTTATGGTCCTGATGAAGAAAAAAATCTATAATTTAGTTGCCACTAGCAAGTTTTGATTTACCTTTGCAGCTCAATTTATTATCATGATAAAAGATTTAAATTTTACCAACTTTGATATTGAAAATTCCGAAGGCTGGGTATTAGTAGATTATTGGGCTTATTGGTGTATTCCATGCCTAACACAAGACCCTATTATTCAAGAAATATCGGAAGGTTTAAAAGGCAAATTAAAAGTAGCTAAAGTTGATATTAATGATAATAAATTCATTGCAAATCAAGAAAAAGTGAAGAATATTCCTACTCTTATTTTATATCACAATGGAATAGAGGTGGAAAGGTTTTTAGGCATACAAGCTAAAGAAACCATTCTCAATAACAAGCACATAAAGAAATTAATATGATTATACTCGAAACCAATTGGAACCTTTTGCTTCCGATCCTATTATTAGCTGTTATCGTATTATTCTTAATCTTTAGAATATATAAAATGAGACATGTACTAACATCTGGAGGAGGGCCAGAAACCAGTGTGAACACTATAGTACTAACAGATCAGACCTTCGAAAAAACCATTGGCAAGGGTGTGAGTTTAGTAGACTTTTGGGCACCTTGGTGTGCTCCTTGTCGTATGCAAGGACCAATAGTTAACGAGTTGGCAGATGAAATTAATGGTAAAGCAAATATCTGCAAAATGGATGTGGACCAGAATAAAAAGATGGCAGCAAAATTTGGCATCAGAAGCATTCCTACAATTATGGTATTTAAAAATGGAGAAATGGTTAAGCAGTTTGTTGGTGTTAAACCCAAGGCTACTTTGCTTAAAGAAATAGAAAAACATCTTTAATATTCAATAACGGCCTCCGCTTTATTTTGTCGCAAATATCCTCTAATGATTGTGGCTACATCTTTGTTTTCAGGGTAATATTTTACAAAGGATTTAATCACTTCGATGGCTTGGTCTAGCTCTTCTTCTTCAACAAAGCCAAATCCCTTATAAACAAAGTTTTCAATTAAAACGATGGACTTCTCTCCTACTCGTCTACCCGGATCAACGATTAATAGATTACTATTTTGATACTGATATTGTTTAATCAAACTCTGCACTCGCTTGTTATAATCCTCTGTTGGTTCTTCTCCCACACAGGCTCCCAAGCATTGTTTTATGGTATAATGGAAACAAGCTCCAGAACTTTGATATAAGCCATTCATATTCTGACACAGTTGAAACTCTTCTGTCAATCGCTCCAATTCCGACAGCGCTGTTCTTTTGGTTCTAAAAACATTAACCGGAACACCTGTATCTTCATTGGTTTTTGCCAATCTCAAACAAATGTACCCATCTTCATTTTTAAAATGATATAAACCCCAAACAAAAGCAGTACGACGTTGAGCCCGATTATAAATAGGCATATGTGTTTTAATCTCACTGGATTCCAGAAGAAGTGCCACTAATTCACTACCACAAATTTCATAACTAACCAAAGCAATTCTCTCACGCATTTCAATGGCCTTCCTGGTTGTGGTATTACTCAAATGCGAAAGAACCCGAGAATGAATATTATTACTCTTCCCGATATAAATCAGCTGTTCTTCATCATCAAAGAAATAGTAAACTCCAGTTTCGTGCGGTAGTGCATCAATAATTTCTTTTTTTAAGTTTGAATGCAATCCACGTAAGCTCAAATTATTGATTTCGGGTTGCAAGCCAAGAAGCATTTGAAAAAGCTTAGCTGTGGCTGCAGCATCTCCCATTGCTCGATGACGATTTTCAATCTTTATTCCCAACTGGGCTGTTAATTTCCCTAGGCTATAGGATCGAAATCCAGGCATTAATTTACGAGCAAGCTTTACAGTATCTAATACTTTTCTTTGGTAATCAAATTCGTATCTTGCAAATTCAGCTTGAATAAATCTGTAATCGAAAGAAGCATTATGGGCAACAAAAACACAGCCTTCTGTTAATTCTACAACTTGCTTGGCTAACTCATAAAAACGTGGAGCACTTTGAACCATCTGATCGTTAATTCCAGTTAATTGGGTAATGCGGTAGGGTATTTTACATTCCGGGTTAATCAAACTGCTAAACTCGTGAACAATCTCATCTCCTTGCATTATCACAATAGCGATCTCGGTTAGCCGTTCTGTTTTTGTACTAAGACCTGTTGTTTCCACATCTATTACCGCATACCTTTCCATCCCCGCAAAGTTAAATAGTATTTGCAAAAAAAAGACAACCATTCTATAATCTTACTGACACTAAACTTATTTCATTTGCAGTAAAATGTAAAAAATATCAAAACACTAGATTTATTCAGTAAGATTTACTTCTTTTGAACGACTATAAGAATAAAACGAGACAAAATGAAAAAACTAAACATATTAATACTAGTCATAGCATTGGTATTTGTAAGCCAATCTTGTAAAAAAGATGATGATTCTGAGACTCCTGAAGTAGCAGTGAAAATTGGAGCTATAGCCCCTGATTTTAATGTGCCAGATGAGGCCGGCACTTTCTATAAATTATCCGATCAGAGAGGAAAATATGTGGTGGTTGATTTTTGGGCTGCTTGGTGTGGAATATGCCGAACAGAAAACCCTAAAATGCAAACACTCTACCTGGAATATATGAATAAAAACGTACAGTTCATAGGGGTTTGCTTAGATGAAAATAAAGAAAATTGGAAATCAGCTGTTAGTAATGATGGACTTACTTATTTACAACTAATCGATGAACAAGCCTTCAGCTCAGAAGTAGCAACAACATACGGAATAAAAAGCGTTCCATTTATGATACTTCTAGACACAGAGGGAAAAATCCTTATTGCCACCAGTAGAGTTGCCGAAATTGAATCTTGGTTAAGTCAAGAGCTTAAGTAGAGGGAATTTAGAAGGAGAAAGTTTGAAGTGCGAAGCTTGAAGCTATTTACAAATTCCCAATTCCTTAGCAGTAAGACTTTCCAACCTCTTAACTAATAACAACTAATGTCTAATTAAAACCTTTGTATTCTTGACAAAACTAGGAGTACGAACTTGAACAATATAATGCCCAGTGGGAAGAGAAATGGCTTTTTCAAATTTGAAGAAGTCATTTTCGGTATAAGACAAAACTGCTTTTCCGGTTAAGTCATAGAAAATGATTTCGGCTTGTTCTACCATTTTACGACTTCTTACCACAATGCTTTCTGGATAGTAATAAACCTCTATATCTGATTCTTCTACTGGTTGCAAAACCCAATCGGTGAAATATAGTTTAAAAGGATAGTTACCATCACTGGCGAAATAATCGAATGTATAAGACTCCTCTAAAAGATTGATTCTTTTTTTCCAGATTAAGTCTTCTAAAACCAAGTATTCATAACCCATATTGCTATCTATGCTAATGGTGAAAGTTCCATTGCTTTGGCATTTCACCGATAAATCCATCATGGTGGTATCTGGGAGTTGATTTATCGCTAATTCTTCACCATCTCCAAAAGTAAATATTCGTCCTTTGGAATTTGTTATATTCGGAAATATTAAAGCATCTTTTGTCTTGTCAAAACCATAAGATGCATTCTGGTTAAAATTAATAATCGTATAATCACATTCGTTTAAACCACTTAATTTTAATTTCAATAAATGGTCGACTGAGTTACTACTTTCTAAATAATTTACAGCATGAATTTTATCGCTTTTCACTAATTTAAATTCTTCTTTTTGTTCAGCATAAATAGCAAAAACGCTTAAAGGTTGGATCAAAGGAGCAGCTTCACCAATCCCATCCACTATGCTTATGAACTCATTTTTTTCAGCACTATATAGGTACAATGCTTGATGAGTTAAGTTAGATAGATCTAGATTACTCCAATCAAATGAACAAGGGTAAGGGTTTGACAATAAATAAAACCTATTTTCCATAAAACTATAATTGAAATTACTCCAATTATACGCTCCTCGGAAATCAAGTAATTGACTACTGTCTACATTAAAAACATATGGTTTCATTGCTTCAAGAACCATGGTTGAATCATCAATAATTAACATATCCTCGATTTTCCCATCCTGATATTCAAAAGTACTTATAACACCTAATTCATGCCAAAGCATATTACTAACAGGCGTTCCCAGATATATATCATCAGATTTTGACGATTGGTATTCATAATGAAAACCTCCGGATTGTAAAGCACCATTATCACAAATAAAAGAAGCTTTCTGTTTTTTATTTGCATTCATTTTAAAATCGCCTTTGTTTATCAAACTCTTACAGCTTAGGCTTCCTGTTCTTCCAATTGTTATTTTCGCCCCCCTTTCAATTTCAAGGTTCTTTAACTCAATCAGAGTATCAATAGTTGGAAAAAATAATGCATTTTTGGATATAATAACATCTGAATGGATTAATGGAACTTTATTACTATACCAGTTCTCTCCATTATACCATGATGAATCTTTCTCTCCAATCCAATAACTCTTTTCTTCATTCGGCTTTATGCAAATTAGATTTACTTTAGGCAAAGCATCAAAAGGAGCATTTGTTTCTTCAATATCACCATCAGAGAAGTTATAAAAAAATGGTGATTTTTCGAGAGGAATCGTATCCTGCTCACCAGTTTGTGTATTGTAAACCCTAACTTCACCGCTCCCTTCGCCACCAGAAATTCGATTTTGCAAAAGATAAAGTTCTGAGCTTTCTTCCAATAACGCGTTTCTTCTAAAATCGCTTATAAAGGTATTAAAAGGCTTATTCTCTATTATACTATCACTAGCAATATCATACACAAAAGGCACCGTCCAATTATATTTAGTTTCAAAAGTATTATAGTCTCCATATAGAATTCCGTTACTAGTGCAAAACAAATGATTAGTTGGGTTAGCAGGATGGGATCCTGTAGGATAAAACCTACTCATATCTAATACAAGATTTACTTCAATATCGTTGGGGTTCCAACTAAACAACATACCATAATCAAAATCGTTAATAACAGAACCTCCACTAGTACAACTTCCGATATAAATATTAGGCAAATATTCAACAAGGTCTTTAACTCCATCTAACTCTGCAATTGGAGTTACTTCCAACTCCTGCTTATGATAATTATATTCAAAGAATTTCTCATTACTACTAAAATAAATATTTCCTTTGTCGTTCAATTTAGGTTCTGAATACAGTCTGGAAGGAATTTCCAAATCAATAATTTTTGAT
>JADGDY010000013.1 GCA_016744655.1 Bacteroidales bacterium
TAGTAAAATAGAGTAGTGTAAATTCTTAACGAAAGTATTACTTAGCTCTTAGATCACAAAATACTTATTTGATTTTAACGCCTATTTAGCAAATTTTGAATATCAATGCTAAACAGATATTTCATGGAGTCTTTTGTGGCATAAGAATCGTTTTTACAAGTTCAATATTTCTCAGAATTATTCCTGGGAAGCTAATTGGAAACAACTTTTAATCCAATAATGGAAGCTATAAGAGTCGTAATAAAAAACAAGCGCCAAAATGTAGCTGGTTCATTGAAGATAAAAATACCGAGTAAAACTGTTCCAACGGCTCCTATTCCTGTCCAAACGGCATAAGCCGTTCCAATGGGAAGTACTTGAGTGACTTTTACAAGAAGAATCATACTTATGGCTAAACATAATAAAAAACCGATATACCAATATATGGTTTCTGTTCCTGAGCTTTCTTTTGCTTTACCAAGGCAGGTGGCAAATGCTACTTCAAATAAACCAGCGATAATGAGTAATATCCAATTCATTATTTATCTTTTGTTTTTGCAAAGGTAAATCAATTATTATACCCTGTTTAGTACATGGTATTGGGATTGGCTGAATGTTTCGGAATTTGTTGAATAGAATCCCAATGTTCCACAATTTTTCCTTCTTCAAACCTGAAAAAATCCATGGTGATATATTGTTCGTTTCCTGGCCATATTTGATGGGTGTGAAGAGCCACTAAATCTCCCTCAGCTATGGTTCTCACAAAATCAATCGACTTATCAGGATATTCTCTTTTCATACGCGTAAAATAATCGATAAATCCTTGTGTTCCATCAGCAACATCTGGGTTATGTTGAATATAGTCCGAACCTACGTATTTATCAATAGCTTGTTTAGGATCACCCAGATATGCCATTTTGTAGAATGCTATGGCATTGGCTTTATTTTGTTCTAAATTCATGAATTGAGGTTTTATTGGTAAAGGTAAAGTTTATTTATTGAACCATTGTTTTTACCTTATTTGTAGCTGATGATATCACGAGAGTTCTTTTAATCAATAACTGAAGTTTCGCATCTTACAGGTAAGGATATAAAGACCTGTAATATAGTGTTATGTATACGCATCGGCTCTTAGTGTCTCTCTGTGACTACTTAGAGTCTCTTTGTGAAATACCTATTATACAGAGTTTCACAAAGAATGCATAAAGTTTCTCAAAGTTTAGTTTAATAAAAATGAATATTTTATACAGCTAATTTCTAACAAATAGGAACATTAAAAAATCGTATCTGATTTATTATTAATGATCAGTGAGGTCTGCGAAATTCCAGTCAATAAAATTGTTTCTTGTTCCGTTAGAGACTCAATTATTTTCCTACCTTGCAGGCAACCCCAAAGCACCAATTTTCGACTAAACACATATGGAGTGGAACCTAGCTGATATCGTTAAATCTTGCAAGAAGCAAAATGCTCAGGCACAGCTAGCCTTGTTCCGCCATTATAAAAAGCAACTTCTGGGTTTATGCTTGCGATATGTGAACAGCCGAGAAGTAGCAGAGGAGGTCTTAATGGATGCTTTTGTTACCATTTTCAAAACTATAAAATCACAAAAAGATGGCTCATTCGAATCGTGGATGAAGTCGATTGTGGTGCATAAGGCTATTGATTATTTCAGGAAACATAAAAACGATCCCGCCTTTGAGGAGATAGAATATGTATTGGATAAAAAAGTAGAAACTCATCAATCGGGACAATTAGAGCTCAATGAGTTGGTGAAATTTCTACAGTGCTTACCAGCAGGATATAGAATGGTTTTTAACCTCTATACCATAGAAGGATATCAACATAAAGAAATAGCAAAAAAGCTGGGGATTTCGGTAAATACTTCCAAATCGCAATTGCATAAAGCCAAACTCAAACTTCAAGAGATATTGCAGAAAGGAGGTTATCATGCCTAAGCAAGTGGATTTAGATCAATTGTTTAATCGCGATTTTGATAACTATAAACCCGAAACTTCATCGGCCTTTGATGTGGCCATGGAAAAGAAGGTGAAGCAAATGCAGAGAATCAGATACTTTAAATGGTTCCTATTTATTGTTATGGTTTCTGGGGCACTAACGGCTTCTATCCTTTTCATGAATAAGGTTAGTAAGGCAGATCACCTTCATACTACTCAACTCATTAAACCCAAAACAGCTAACGAGGAAATTCAACCAAAAGCGACAAAGAAGAAAGACAAAAAAGAGCAACAGTTTATTCAAAAACCAGCTACTGATGAGGTAGAAGAAATCCTCATAAAAGAGACTCCTCAGGAAAAAAATATAAAGAATGAAGTGGTAACGAATAGGAGCATTGAAGTTAAAGGAGTTTTAGATGAAAGTTCCGAAACATTGGTTTTTGAAAGACTTATTTCAGGCCAAATAAACAGTCATATTAAGTATTCCCGTAAAGAATTAAGTTTAACAAAAGAGTTAACTAATAATATACCATCAATTATCATAAAGGAAGAAATACCTAAACCAAAGAAAAAACAGAAAAAGAAGAAGAAACCGAGTCCTGAAAAATCTAAACAAACCAAAAGAAAAAAGAAACAAAAAAAGGAGGAGGTTCTGATTACTCAATCAAGTCTTGAAATTGAAAAAAAGGTTTCAAATAGAGATTTACGAAAGCAAAAAAGGAGCAACGAGAAGTTTCAGAACAAAGCCACAGTGGCAATGGTTCCAAAAGCTCGAAAAGAAAGAAAACCATCAAGCTTTTCTGCAAGCATAGAGTTTGGTTTTTCTCCCATATTCTTTAAAAACATGGCCGTTCCTTATGAACCCAACAAAGACACTGTAACTTTCTTTATCACCAATAAAAAAGCTAAAATCTCCTACGATTACGGAGTGGAGTTCCTCTTTAAACAAGTGGATAGTGATTGGAGTATTAAAACTGGATTGCATTATCAAAAACTTAACGAGGAAATTGACTATTATTTCCAAAAGGACAGAATAAACGAGGAATTAAGTCACTGGCAATACGATTCTATTTTTGAATATCACATTGATCCGCCTGTTCACGATACCATATTGGTAAGGGTAGATTCCTCCTATTATGAGCATTGGACATCGGATGTGAGTCAAAAAAAGCACATTAATCAATACAGCTATTTGAATATTCCATTATTAATAGGCTATCAAATAAAAATTCCAGATAGCCGATTTTATGTGAATGTATTGGCGGGAGCAAACTTATCCATATTACTTCAAAACCAAGGTTTTTATTATGATGAATTTGGATATATACTCCCTTATGAGAAAAAGCAAAAAGCGGTATTCAATTGGGCCTTAACAGCACAAATGAGTATTTATTACCAATGGAAAAAAATGGGGATTTATGCCAAGCCCAAGCTGCAGTTCCAAATGAAAGAAAAACATCTGGATTCCAACTTCGAGAAAAGGCAATATCTAATTTATGGTTTGGAGTTCGGAGTTAATTTCAAATTATTTTAATGCTCAGGCACCCTAGCTTGCTAAATTTACGACTTAGCTTATATAAATTAACAATGGATGTTTTCTCCTCAGTCAATATCCTAATTCGATTATAATTACGATTAATTTTAGCTCCCTCATCAATTTATTTGGTGGGGGTTTATTCATTCATTTCTTTTATGCCAAAAGAAACGAACCAAAGAATGGGCAAATTTTTCAAGGTGTTGCTATTCTCCCTACGGTTGAATATCACCATTCAATTCCAGACGGAATCAGGCATTACACTGTGAAAAATGTAGAGTATACCGGGAGATTTTTTAAACCTCAGGCACCCTCGCCAATAGAATTTACGACTAAACATATATAAACACCAATTCTATTGATTATGAAAAAACTCGTTTTACCTGTCTTTATGCTTTTTGCTTATGTCGTATCATTTTCACAACAAAGTCAAATTGCTCAGCCAGATACTGTTATTGCAAAGTTTGGAGAAGTTTTAACATTCAATCCACTAATAAACGATTTTGATCCCTTGGGGAATCCAATTTTTATCGATTCTGTTTATTCTCATGATGTGGATATATTATCTTTTAATGATTCATTGATCACTTTTAGAATGTGCGACTTTTCATTATGGAAAAATGAATTAAGATATAGAGTTTTTGATACAATATCTATCCTAAACTATGCTGCAAGAGTTAGTGTTTTTCCTGAAGTGATTTTCGATACATTAAAAGCTAATGATATTAAAGCTACCATATATCCAAGTAATATGCAATTTTGGAATGGATTCTTTAATAAAAATTTTACTATTAGGAAGGAATCACGCCCTCAGTATTTTTATCCGGCGGATAGTTTAACTTCAACCATGTTTACTTATGGATTATGGATGGGAGGTATTAATACTCAAAATGAAGAATTGCACCTCGCAGGTGAAAGATACAATCAAGCTGGAATAGATTTTTGGCCAGGCCCTTTAACAGATGATGGTTTCGCCTTGTCTGATTCTATTAATGCGGGTAAATGGTGTAGAACTTGGAAAGTAACCAAAGAAGATATTAAATATCATTTGGGAAATTATAATAAGCCTAACTATATCATGATGGAAGCCATATCTTCTTGGCCTGCACATGGTGATATTAATATAGGTCAAGCTGAATTTTTAGCTCCATTTGTTGATGTGAATTTAAACTCAGTTTATGAACCTGAGAATGGAGACTATCCATTAATAAAAGGAGATGAATCAGTATTTTTTATCTATAATGATCATCTCGAACATTCAGAAACAGAAGGGAATAGGATAGGTGTTGAAATACACTGCATGGCATGGGCTTTTGGCGGTGAACAAAGTGAACAATTAAATTCCACAGTTTTTTATTCGTATAAAATATTTAATCGAAGTATGATTACTTATGATGGTTTTTATGTCGGTTCTTTTTCTGATTTTGATATTGGTAGCCCAGATGATGATTATGTAGGGTGTAATGTTGAAAACAGCTATTATTTTGCATATAATGGAAGAGATTATGATCTTGGTTTTACAACTGTTGACGGATGGAGGGTTTATGGTTATCATGATAAAATTCCTTCTCAAGCCACCTGTTTTTTAGGAGGCCCATTAATGAATGGTGATAACAAAGATAATCCCAATGGCGCTTGTGATGAGAGCATTAATGGAGTTGGTTTTGGGGATGGAATTATTGATAATGAACGATTAGGTATGGGTCATTTTCTTTATTATAGTAATGGAGGACCTATACATCAATCTGCTCCCATTTCGGATATTGAATACTATAATCATTTGCAAGGAGTTTGGAAAGATGCTCATGAAATGGTTTATGGTGGAAATGCACATCCAAGTACTGGAGGAGATAGTATATACCCATGTCGATATATGTGGCCAGGAGATTCCGATCCTTGTTATTATGGAACTGGAGGAATAGAACCATCTTGGGATAGTCTTTGGACAGAAGAAACAACAGGTAACCAACCGTATGATAGGAGAGGCTTAGGCAGCGTTGGCCCTTTCACCTTCGAAGCAGGAGCAGTGCAATATCTTGACATAGCACTAGTAACAGCACCAGGAGGACAAGAAAAAAACAGCAAAGACCTTTTAGAGGATTATGTAGCCAGTATTAGAGAAGAATATTTAAAAAATCCTGAAGAATTCGGCAATCAATATGTAGGCATAGAGGAGGCCATAGAAAAAGAAACTTCACTAGAAATCTACCCCAATCCTGTAAATGGAGATTTTGTCTATTTCGATTTGCCACTAGCTAATTCAGTCGATTATAAAATATACAATGCTGCAGGGCAAATCATTCTTTCAGGTCTGTTACCAAAGCAAAAGCAACAAAACCTGTTTCTAGGAGGCATAGAGTCGGGATGGTATATTTTAGAAGTACAAGCAGGAAAGAGTATATATAGAAGTAAATTGATTAAATAGAATAAGCGAGAGTTTATCCAACAATAAAGAGTTTATCCAATATGGAAGTAATTCTATCAAATGCTTGCTTAAAGCTACGATTAGATGAGATTTCAGCACTTTTAAAAGCTAGTTCATCTAACTCTTTTCCTTCACCCATAGTAATGGTATCTTCTATGATATTTTCCCCATTTCTATAGTCAATAATTTTTACATCATATTTAGTATATGCTATATATATGCCTGAATAAAAAGTAACATCATATTTAAGAAAATCTATTTTCAAAGTTAGATTACCTTTTATTGGTTTCTCTTCAAATTTATTCTCTTCAAGAACGGTAATTTTTATACTTGGATACGATCGTCTTAAACAGTTTGTAAATTCAGCAAATATTTCAGATTTTGTACATTTCTCATTTAATTCTTTTTCATAAACCCTGCTATCTTTAAATACAATTGATAGTTCAGCATCTTTTAAATTTAATCTTTCTTGAGTTTTTATGTCTGGAAAGAAAACTAAGCTTTGGCTAATCCCCCAAAATGGCAAAATAATCAGTAATACGAACCATATATTTTTCATAATTAATAAGTTTTAATTTTCCCCTACTCATTTGGCTTTTCGGTATCGCCTCGTTTTTTTAGTGGGTCCGATCTCCACGTTTGTATTAAATATCAAGTTAGGTGGTTTATTAATCTCCCCTATATTTTTCAAATACACCATAACTAGATTTTAAGGAGTTTTTCCTTGATATTGTTCTTCGAAATCAAATGATTAAAACTCTAATCTAAATCCTTTAATAGTAAAGTTACATTGATTTCTTCAAAAAAATAATGCATTATGGGTGTTTTCTATTATGTATTGATCAGAAAATATTGTATTTTAATCTTACTTGTTTGGCTTGCTTTTAGAGTGGTTTTGGTAGCGCTTATTTCAATTATTGAGGTGTTTGGATAAGTACTCCAACATGAATAGCCTCGAGTTTCAACTCGGGGCTATGAATCCGTCAAGAATTTTAAGTCGGCCAGAAGGTTTGGTTTCGAAGACAATAATTTATGCCGACTTGTTTCCTTTGTGTTTCTTGATAATTGGCAGCTTTTAGAACCCCTGATATTACTGATTTTATAGATGTTGTGCTGCTGATGTATTGGTGCATCATCGTTTCAATCCTCTGAAAATTTGGTTTTTAAATGGTATTAAAGCTTAGCATTACATTCCGCACAGCCTCCTTGAAAAACATAATAACAACAGACTCTGCAATAAAAATAGAATGCACTTCGAAAAGCAATTTGATAATTATTGTCATGCATTCCGTTAGAATGAGGAATATTTTTTATCTTGCAGACAACCCCTATAGTCTAAAATTCGATTAAACACATATGGAGTGGAACCAATCTGAAATTATAGAAGCCTGCAAAAAGCAAGATGAGCAAGCACAGATGGCTTTGTTTCACCGTTATAGGAGGCAGTTTCATGGATTGGTTTTAAGGTACGTAAACCATAAAGAAGTGGCTGAGGAGGTGTTAATGGATGCATTCATAATCATATTTTCTAGAATTAAAGTCTATAAGGATCAATCTTTCGAATCTTGGATGAAATCCATAGTGGTTCATAAATCCATAGATTATTATCGGAAGCACAAAAACGATCCTATTTTTACTGATATCGATAGTGAAGAAAGTCTCGGTTCAACCAACAACGGAACAAGTAAAATAGAAACCGAAGATCTTTTAAAAATGTTACATTTCCTGCCTGCTGGCTATCGTATGGTTTTTAATTTACATACTATTGAAGGATATCAACATAAGGAGATTGCTAAACAACTTGGGATTTCTGTAAATACTTCAAAAACACAATTGCATAAAGCCAAATTAAAACTACAAGGAATACTTGAGAAAGGAGGATATAATGGATAAGAAGAAAGATATATCTAAACTATTCCAAGAAAAATTCTCCAACTTTTCGGTAGAAAATTCTCCTCAGATTGAAGCTATGATGAAGCAAAAAATCAGGAAGAAAAAGGCTTTACACTTTCAAATAAAGATGATTACATCAGTTCTGATCATTCCTATACTTTCAATTTTAGTATTTATTTTACCATGGAACGATGTTGAGTTGGAAAGCAATGTTATTCATGAAATAAAGAATAAGAACAGTGTTCAACCTTTACAACCTACTATTATAGAAGATGATATTCCTATTATAAAAAATCAAGAGTTTGATGTAATAGAAGTTGATAATCATCAGAAAAACATTCCTCAAAAAAAGAATCAACCTAGGCAAATAGTTACTCCCCTTGGTGGAGACGAAACAGGATATCATATCAATTCTAAAAACACTTTATCGGCCTCATCAAATACCAACCATGAAAACAAATTGTTTCTCTTAGAACAGAAACAGAACTTAGTAATTCAGTTTGAAAGCAATAGGCAATTACCAATTAAACAAATTCAGGAGGTTAAAAACCTAGAGAAAGTTTCAAAAAAGAAAAGTGGACGAGTTCGGGTGACCAACCATAAACAACGTCAACCAACCCATATGATTCCTAGTAGATATACTGGACATTTAGATTTGGGATTATCTGCTTTTTCATTCAATAATAGTGTTTCCTCTATATTACCAACAAATGACACCATAATCTCAAGTGATATTAAAGAGGAACCACAGTTATCCTATGGATTTGGGCTCGATTTTCAATTAATGAATAAACAGCGACCCTTTTTCATTGGTCTAGGTTTACATTTTCAAAATTATAGAGAAAAAATAGATTATCAATTGGTAAGGGAATACATCGATCTTGAAAAGAGCTATTGGGATTGTGATTCCATCTTTGAATATCATATTAATCCTCCTTTCTTCGATACAATCTTGGCAAGAATAGATTCCAATTATATGGCTCATATTGTCAGAAATGAAAACATGAAAAGCCATATAAATACATATCAGTATTTGAATATTCCCCTATTGTTTGGTTATCAATTTAGCCGACCTTATTCACCTTTTATGTTTGAGTTTTCTGTGGGGATGGATTTAGGCATACTATTAAAAAACCAAGGTTACTACTATAATAATAGTGGCCATATTATTGATTTTTCATCCAATTCAACATCAGTATTTTTACAGTATAATTTGAAAGCACAAATAGGACTTTTTTACCAATGGAAAAAAATAAACTTCTTTGCCAGACCCTATTTTCAATACCAGCTGAATAAAAACGAATGGAATACTCCATTGCAAGGAAGGAAATACATGATATATGGTTTGAATTTTGGCCTACGACTTAAATTATTTTAAGCTTAAAGACAACCCCTATAAGTTTAAATACGATTATACATATATAAACCAATACTATATGCTATGAAAAAAACATACCTAATTCTAATTATTCTTTTTAGTTGTTTACATGTGTCCTCACAAATTATTGCTGTTGATGATATATTATTTGTTGGTATGGGAGAATTGGTTCAATTCAATCCCACAACAAATGATACTACTTTAGATGGTGATGTGTTAAAAATAATAGACGTTACGGTTCCTAACACCTTTGAACTGATAAGTTTTAATGATTCAATTATTATTTTTAAAGTGCCTGAGTATTTTATTGGTGATTATAAAATTATTCATTACGAACTGGAATCGGAAGCAAATAATAATGATTCAAAAGGAGTGATTAAAGTTTTTATAGATAAAACTAAACTCAAAATAGATACTTTAAACATCAATCAAATTAGTACACCAATTTATCCGCAAAACATTCAGTTTTGGGATGCCTATACTCACCAGTATGGAAAGGCTCAATATCAATATCCAAAAGATTCCAAAACCAACACTATTTTTAATATGGCATTGTGGATTGGAGGAAAAGATATAAACGAACAAATCCATTTTTCTGGTGAAAGATATCGACAAAAAGGAAACGATTTTTGGTCTGGCCCCTTATCTGATGATGGAAGTGCAACTTGTGATTCAACGGTGTCTGGTCAATGGTTTAGAACATGGGGAGTAAGTAGATTAGAGGTTATTGAACACATTGCACATTATAATGATGTAAATTATGAAATGCCAGAATCTATAGAAAATTGGCCAGCTCATGGCAACCCTGAATTTCAACAGGCAGAATATATTGCTCCTTTTGTTGATGTGGATCAAGATTTAGAATATCATCCCGAGTTAGGAGATTATCCATTGATTAAAGGAGATAAATCCGTTTTCTTCGTTTTTAATGATCAAATAATTCATACAGAATCAGTAGGGATTTCTTTAGGACTTGAAATACATTGTATGGCATGGGGATTTAATAAGGAAAATGATGATGACCCTTACAACAATACTATATTTTTAAATTATAAAATTTTTAATAAAAGTAATGAGACCTATTTTGAGACTTTTTTAGGTGTTTTTTCAGATCCTGATGTAGGTAATCCTGAAGATGATTATATAGGCTGCCATGTGGAAAATGGTAATTATTTCGTATACAATGCTGATGATTATGATGAAAATCATTCCTTAATCACGGACACCATTTTTGGTTATTTTTCTGAAATTCCAAGTCAAGGAATTGCTATTCTAGGTGGGCCATTTATGGATGAAGACAATCTGGATAATCCCGTTGGTGAATGTGACGAAGGAGTAAATGGTGTTGGCTTTGGAGATGGCGAAGTTGATAATGAACGACATGGTATGAGCAGGTTTCAAGTGTTAGCAAATTATGGTCCAGGATATATAATAAATCCTCAAGTAGCCCCTGACTATTATAATGCAATGAGAGGTGTTTGGAATGATAGTTTACTCCCTTTTCGATTCACTTACCCTGGGAACAGTGATTCATGTCATTGGGGGACTGGAGGTGTTGATCCAGGACTAACTTGGTCCGAAGAAACATCGGGAAATCAACCAGGAAACCGAAGGGGTATAGCCTCCATGGGTCCATTTACTTTTGAGGCAGGTAGTGTTGAATTTATCGACATTGCTTTAGTAACAGCACCAGGAGGGCAGGAGCAAAACAGCAAAGACCTTCTACAAAATTATGTGAGTAGTATCAGAACAGATTACCTTAAAAACCCAATGGAATTCGGCAACCAATATGTAGGAATAGGTGAGGCCATAGAAAAAGAAACTTCACTGAAAATTTACCCCAACCCTGTAAATGGAGATTTTGTCTATTTCGAATTGGAACAAACAAATTCTGTGGATTATAAAATATATAATGCTGCAGGCCAATTGGTACTTTCAGGCAAATTACCAAAGCAAAAACAACAAGATTTGTTTGTTGGAGACTTAGAGCCAGGTTGGTATATTTTAGAAGTACAAGTGGGGAAGAGTAAATACAGAAGTAAGTTGATTAAATAAGCAATAACAATGGATGTTTTCTAAATAGTTGATATCCGATCTCATACAATTAATTTTAGCTCCCTCATCATATTTTGTGGTGGGGGTTTCTTTTTATGGTTAGATCCTGAAAGGGGTAAATGTAAATAGCTGTGAGTAAGGCATATGGTTATTGAAAACACGTATTTCTTAAAGCCGCTCCTGTTAGCTAAAAATAAAACAGAAAGGCAATCGGCGATTATATGGAATTGAAGTCTAGGTCGGCAGGAAAATATATTTCTAAACAACAACTTCTGGCCGACCATCATCTATGGTCATTCCTTTAGCCAAAGGTTAAAACCTTTGGCTATTTTTTAATCATCTACAATATTCTAGAAAAAAATACAATCAATTCCAGGGCCTCAATCCTTTCGCTGTGTTCAAGGCTTTGATCCCTTAATTCCTTCTAAAATGCCTTTCAGCTCCGGATTTTAAGGACCTCAGCTGGTGAACCAAAAAACAAGCTAGTTTTTCGTTAATAAACGCTTCTGTTTGAGATTTTTAATGTGAATTAAAAATTGAGTTTGAAGCGTTTTAGAAAATCTAGCGTAGTTTTTTGAGTGAAGCAGATGCAGTCTTGAACTTTTTTTTGCTTCGTTTTTATTGTTTCAAGACAAAAAAAATGACGCTTTAATCATTCATTTCTTTGCTTGCTAAAAGAAACGAATCAAAGAAAGGGCACATTTTTCAAGGTGTTAATCTGCGTAGTCATCACCATTCATTGCAGATGGTAACAGTCATATTCATGCCTGTTATTTCCATCTTCCATTCAATACACTGTGAAAAATGGGGATTAAACCGGAAAATTTTGTCTTTGTTTGTTTATTGCTTTTCTGCGCTTACTGATTTGACGGACTCTGCTCAGACGGAATTGTATTCCGGCTTTAGCTTATGTTTAAGAGTAGAGTATAGGTCGGCAGCGAAATTAGTTTTCTATTAAGATACTCCGGGCGACCTGAAACATCAGGTTTATTCATCACCACAGGTTTTGCCCGCGGTTATTGATGAGTCAGGCCTTCAGCGTTTCTTTATTTGGTGTTAAAGGATATTAATTCTTAATTTTTGAAGCTAAGATGTTTTTAGCTGAAATTGGCTTTTCACATAATCTAGTGTAGCTTTTTTGAGTGAGGCAGATGCAGTCTTGAACTTTTTTTTGCTTCATTTTTATTGTTTTGGTTGCTGTGCTTGTTGAAGTACAAGACATAAAATGACAACAAATTTCATAAGGAAATCAAAAAAACACTCATCTGAGGCAACTATTTCCATAAAAATTACGACTCCATAAATATGGAGTGGAACCAGTCCGATATCATAAAAGCCTGTCGGAAACAAAATAAAACAGCACAAAAAGCTTTATTTCAGCGCTATAGTAAGCAATTCTATGGCCTGTGTTTGCGCTATGTGAATAATCGAGAGGTGGCTGAAGAGGTACTAATGGATGCTTTTATGGATATATTTAAGAACATAAAAAAGTATAAAACCAAGTCTTTTGAGGCATGGATGAAATCTATTGTGGTTCATAAATCTATCGATTATTATAGAAAACATAAAAACGATCCTATGTTTTCAGATGTGGATACTGTTTATTCTGGTGGGCTTTCAAACCTGCAAACCAACAATGTGGAAATGGATGAATTATTGAAAATGCTCTATACTCTACCTACTGGCTACCGAATGGTATTCAACCTTTTCGCTATTGAAGGATATCAGCATAAAGAAATTGCAAAAAAACTGGGCATTTCCGAAAGCACTTCGAAAACACAATTTCTAAAGGCTAAGCAAAAATTACAAACTATAATGGAGAAAGGAGGATATCATGGATAATAAGCAAGATGTTGAAAAGCTATTTAATGAAAAATTCAATGATTTCTCTCCTGAATTATCTCCAGATGCTCTTGATCATTTAGATTCTAGACTCAAAAAGGCCATGGTCTTCCGTTGGGCAAAATGGGTATTAGTGGCTGGAATTATTTCTCTATCTTCTTGGTTGGTTTATGATATGCTTCAAGATGAGGAATTGTCTAATCATGAAACCCAGCAAGAACTCCTGAACTCAAATACTCAAAACACTTCAAATGAAACTATTAAACCAGAGGACAATACTAAAGCGAAGTCCGAATTTGATTTAAAAGACTCCTCCAAAACAGTTGAAAACAAACTGAATCCTAATCATCTTGAAGAGATAAAGCAAGTTGAATTAAAAGAGAAAATAGAACCCGAAATTCAAAACTCTAAACCTATAACAGAATCTATTTATTCAGAATCAAAATACCAAAATACAGTTGTTTCTGAACAAGTTAAAATGACGGAAGCTATTGTTGCCGAGCATCAAAACCCAACAAAAACACCTGAACAGATCAATGATTCAGAAGAGAAAACTGAAAATATTAAAGATTCAATAGATATTGAAGTAGAAGAAACAACAAGCTTTTCTTTAGAGGAGGCCATTCAAGAAACTTTAGCTACAGAACTAGGTGCAACTGTAACTGTTGAAATTGATAGCGAATCGAGTTCAACGAGTGATGCAGCATCTTCGAGTTCAAAGAACAAAGACAAATCATCTAAGGATAAAAAGAAAACGAAATCCAAGAAAAAAGCTAAAAAAACCAAGTTTGCTAAAACCACAGATCGAAGTTCTCAAGGCACAAATCCAAAGAGATTAAATGCTTTTCTTGATATACATGCTGGTGGATTTATGTTTAATAATGCAGCGAACTCTCCAACCTTGTACAGCGATAGCTTAACCTCTACTAACTATACTCAAGCTCCTCAATTGTCCTATGATTTCGGAGTGGGAGTTCAGCTGAAATTAAAAGACAAACCATGGTTATTGTACACAGGAATAGATTATCAAGTATTTAAAGAGAAAATAGACTATAACTGGACACAATCTTTTGAAGACTCAGAACTTAGTCATTGGAACTACGATTCTACCTTTAACATAGAGCAAGTGATAGATACCTTTTTTATCATCATCGATACCAATCAATTTGTTATTGATACCATTTTTACCCAAGATACTGTTTTAGCTAATATTGACTCCACCTATAACAAAGTGATGTCCTCAAATGAGGAAAACAAAAAATACACCAATACCTATACCTATTTGAATATCCCATTAATGATAGGTTATGAATTTCAAACCAACAATAAGAATTGGAATTTTCAGGTGTTGGGAGGTGCGGCTATTGCTATTAATTTAAGTAACGATGGCTATTATTATACCAAAGATGGAGGTATTCAAGAATATAGCGGAAAGGTGAATCCATCGCTTACCTGGAAATTAATGGCTGCGGCTAATGTCAACTATCAATGGAAAAAATGGCAGTTTTATATTCAGCCAGAATTCCAGTATCAGTTAAATGAAAGTGAAATTCCAAATCAACCCATACGCAGACAATATCAATTGTATAAAATAAAGGCTGGAATTAGGTTTAAAATATTTTAAGAGGTTCAATTGTTTACCTTTTTTATAAATAGCGACTGACATGGCTTGAAGTTTTTTTTGCTCTCATTAATAGTATGGGGTCAAGTTTATTGTTCCAAATTGTAAATTATCATAATCAGATAAAGCAATACTTATTTGAAACGGAATTTGAATTTTTCGGTTCCCTTTAGAATTGGTGCAAAACGAAGTAATCAATTTTTCATGAATTTTTCGTAATTTAACCATCTGATATAATGGCAAGTATAAAATATTTAGGAGGGTAGGCAACTATTTTGAACAAATTCACGATTACCCATTTGAAAAGGCAAAGTGCCTATCCTGCATAATATAAATTAAGCAGGCAGAAGGAGTGGCTTCACAATTTTAATTTTTAAATAATTAATTATGAAACGTATTTATTTATTCTTTGTCCTAGTTTTCTTAGGAACGCAAATCATGGCAGATGAATTAACCATTAACGGAAGTGTTATTGATGAAAATGGAGATGCCATTTCTGGCCATATGGTCAATATATACAGCGTGGATTCATTGGCTGGATTTTCTTATTCAAATTCTGTTTTCACCAATAGCGATGGTTTTTATATCGATAATATCCAGTTAGATGAAAGTATGACTCAAGGTGAGATCATCCTTACCACAGAAACATGTAACGATTATATCACGGTTTCTCAGTTTTTCAATCCTGGAAATATGGAAATTGTATACGACTTCGAAGTTTGTACAGATACTTCAAGCGGAGGAGGTGGAAATGACACAACCAATTATAGTTGTGAAAACTTTTTCTATTATAATATTAATGACCTCGATGTGATGTTTTATGGTGAAATGATGGGTCAAGGAAATGCTGTATACACTTGGAATTTTGGAGATGGAACTACAGGTGAAGGAATGGAAATTGATCATACATATGCTGAAAATGGAGCTTATGATGTAAGCTTACAGACCGTGCTAAATGATACTTGTGAATATGTTTCTACACAAACAATTTACATTCAAAATGATTCTACAGGTGGTGGTAACGATACTACAAACTATAGTTGTGAAAACTATTTCTATTATCTAAATGAAGGTAATGAGTACACATTTGTTGGTGAAACTGAAGCACAAGGTGATGTAACATTCTCGTGGAATTTTGGTGATGGAACTACAGGCGAAGGAATGGAAATTGACCATGTTTTTGCAGAAGATGGATCTTATTCAGTAAGCCTAGAAACAGTTATTAACGATACCTGTGAATATATCTCAACCCAAACTATTTATGTAATGCAAGACACTACAGGTGGAGGTAATGATACTACAAACTGTCAAAATACTTTTGAATTTGAGGTTGATAATATGATGGTTACACTCTGGGGTTATGGATACGATAATACTGAGATTATAGACTTTGCATGGAATTTTGGTGATGGGAATAATGGTTCTGGTCAAGAAGCTAGCCATGAATATGCGACTGCAGGAGACTACCAAATTACCTTAACAACAACAACCATTGATTCATGTGTTGCGCAATCTAGTTTTTTAGTAACTATCGCAGGTGGTAGCTCCAACCCTTATTTATGGGGACAGATATTTATTGGAAATAATGTTTTAGACTCAGGAACGGCAAGCCTTTATAGTATTGATAATGATACTGTTACCGGACAAGATTTTGTTTTGTACGCTGTTATTGAAGTGGATTCAGCCGGAAGCTATTATTTCGAAAATGTACCCGCTGGAAACTATTTAATAAAAGCTGAGGCAAACCAATCATCCATGTATTTTAATGAAACTTACCCAACTTATTACGGTGATGCTATTTATTGGATAGATGCTACCATTATCAATCTTGGAGAACCTACAAATCCATACACTATTAATTTACAAGAAGCCGGTGGTGCCAACACAGGTGAAGGTGTTATCAATGGAGATATTGTAGGTAATGGTTTTAAAAGTCAATTGTCAGCAGATGATATTAGCCTTTTCTTATTATCTGAAACAGGAAACCCTTTAGAGGTTACATATAGTATAGATGCTGGGTTCGATTTCTCTAATATCAGCTACGGAACCTATAAGGTATACGCAGAAGTTATAGGTCTAACAACAGAAGCAGCTATTATTACATTAAGTGCTGATAATCCTACTTCCAATGTTCAAATTAATATTTCAGAAAATGGAGTAACTACAGGTTTAGAGGATATTGATTCAAGATATATTGCTCGTATTGGAGATTTATATCCAAATCCTGTAACTAATATTGCTTATATCGAAGTAGAAGCTCAAGAAACTACAAATGTTGATGTTGTTATTATTAATCAACTTGGCCAAGTTATGTACCAATCTCAGAAGCAATTAAATATGGGAACACAACGATTAGAGATTAGTACAAATCAACTAAATTCAGGTTTATACTTCTTACAACTAAGAAATCATGGAAAAAACATTGTAAGCCAGAAGTTTATCAAATAGAACTCAAACTCAATTAATATAGTCCACTCTATCATTAGAGATAATGATGCACCCTTGCCAATTTTGGTGGGGGTGTTTTTTTGAAACCAACCATCATTGAAAATATAAATTCATTTCTTCCAACAAACAGCTAATGGTTTAAAATATTTTAAGGTGCATATTGATTGCATTTGGTAAAAAAACATACAAATTGAGCATGTATATTTTTTTTGTTGAAAGTTTATGTTGGTATATTATTGATATGAAATGGTATCATAATTCGGAATTTGATAAAATTTCTGATATCAGTGATATGCGAGTAAGGGAGAAATTTGAGTTGGTAAATAATAGAATAAACCAGCTAAAAATGAAAATTAACACCGACGGTAGGTCCAGAAAGCTGAACTTTCACAGACAAATCATTATTTTTAAACCTATCTTTATGGGTGATTTCCCAATCCGTCCATCCTAATTTAAGGGAAACCACATTACTCATTTTGTAATAAGACAATAGGTTAATCATATATGAGCCTTTTGAATCCACCAAATAACCTCCATAATCAGCTTGAACGATAAACAACCATCTCTGTAGAGTAAACTGATTGATAACACCAAATATTGGTTCTGTCCATATGGGGTGTATATCGAGTCTAGTAACTAGTTTGTCCAGATCTGAAGTTACACTGATAAAGTGAACTCGTACGCCAATATATGGATAGAGCTCATATCGGAACTTCTTTGAATTGCTTTCTTTTCTTACAAAGGAATAACCCATAAATACCCTTCCAAGAGAAATGCTTACATTGGCTTGAGCTACTAATTTATCATTAAATCGAAAATTTAAGTCATTCCCAACCGCTCCCGAAAACATATCAGCTTGCACCAAAAAATTATTCCTTTCATAGGCTACTCTTCCCACAAAATAAAATTTCAGATAAGTTGAAGATGTGAATAAACGACTAAAAATATTACCTCCTCCCCATGGAGGTTCTGTTGGCGGAGGAGGTTCAATAGGATGAGTTGGTATACCAGGATTTTGACCATCTTCACCTTCTAAACTTACATCACCATAAACAAAATCACCTCTAAAACCTGGAATCCAAATGGGTAAATCTATTGTCCAGGGTCGGTCTTCCCTAAGGAAGCTTTTCTCTAGCTTTTGCTTTCGTTTTTCCTTTTTTACCACAGCCTGAGAAAGCCCAAGGTTGATGATTAAAAAGAAACATAATAGTATGGAGAATGCCTTATTCATTTAATAGACTAACATATCTGTTTCAAGATCAAAAATAGGAATTTAATCCCTATTGATTACATTTCTCTCATATGCTTTCCATGTTTGTTCAATGGTACCTCATCACAAGGCCTTTAATATGACCTACATCAATTATTAGTAGTTTTGTATTCTGAAAATTGAAAACCTAAACATGGAAGCAATGTCAAAAGATTTTTTTGAAGGAAAAGCAGAAGAGTATGATAGAGAAGCAGCGAGAAAGCGCAACGTTTCCAATATCGCTCGACTAATGAGAGCAGAAGCAGAGTATAAAAAGAATATGAATATTATGGATTTTGGCTCTGGCACTGGCTTACTTCTGTCCGATATTGCTCCTTATGTAAATAAAATTACAGCTGTAGATATTTCAAAATCCATGAATGAGGTATTAGAAAGCAAAAGGGAAAATATTGCTTGTGAGCTTGAAATAGTGGAAAATGATTTAACCAAAGAGGATTTAGATGGTCAATTCGATGCTGTTATTTCTTCAATGACTGTTCATCATGTAAAGGATGTTTCTCAACTTTTTGAAAAGTTTTACAAGCTTCTACCGGTGAACGGAACCATTGCTATAGCCGACTTAGATACTGAAGATGGAAGCTTTCACAAAGAGAATACTGGAGTTTTTCATTTTGGATTTGATAGAGATGATATTTTGGAAATAGCTAAAAATACTGGCTTCAGGAACTTAAAAGTTCAATCGGCCAGTATCATTGATAAACCTTATGGGAAATATCCTGTATTTTTATTGACAGGCTGCAAATAAACAATATTGTTTATCATATTCTCAGCTTCCCGCTATTTCAAAATCTTGTTCTGTTTTTTAGCCTCCTCATCTTTGTATCTTCCTAGAAACAAACCCAGCATCATTCCGACTATCATTCCGAATACTAATCCATTAGGCATGCCAAAAGCAGTACCAATGGCCAAACCAAAACTCATTCCAAGTGCCATAAAAAGCCCAGTATAATATCCTTCTGTAACATAAGAGAATTCTTTTTGAATAAAATAAACCAATGCATTATACTTCTTTCTATAATACCTTCTTGACCGAGTTTGATCAGAATTCAATTCGAAAGATTCCAACTTCTCCTCAATGGCTATTAACTGATTTTCCTCTAGTCCTTTTTCCTTAATACTGATGAGTAGTTTTTGGAATTTTGTATACATCTTGATTTCTGATTTCTTCTCAGTTTTAGTTTTTAAACCTTCAAATAATTCTATTGCTATATCTAATTTCATCTTTTCTAATTTTTTACGAAGCAATTACTACTTCATTTAACTTTTAACTTCCAGTTTCCAACATCGAGCTTCCACCATCCATCACCTTTCTACTTCCTTAATTCTTCCATATCAGTAATAATATCGTCGAGCTTTTTATAAATCGGCCCATAAACCAATCTGACATCAAAATCATATAAACGACCACCAACAAAAGCTAGGCCTATACTAATAACAATGACAGGAATAGTCCATAATATTGGGAAATCTCCTAGTAAATATATCTCATTGGGTTTTGATAGTATTTCTTGAAATAGCATTTGAATCCCAGGGCTAAACCACAAACCTATCACCACCGCTAAGAAGAGTGCAGGATAATAGTAGCCTGCTAGTTTCCTATTGAGGACCAACTGCAACTTCAGCCAATTGTTGAAAGAATTCAGGTATTCATAGCTGTTTTCTCCCTTATCTATACTATTGAAGCCTTTCATTAGGTTTCTATTGGCATAGAGTATGGCATATAAAATAATAAATACCATAATTCCTATGATTTGGATGTGCATAAAATAGGTAATCACTACAAATATCGGAGCTCCAATTGCAATGGCGATAAGGTTGATTTTATTCATCCTCTTTATTTTATCTATGATATGTATCGATTTCTGATTGTATAAATTGTTAATTTTAGGTGCTGAGATTTCTTCTGCATTTATAAATCCTTCTTTCCAGATGTTTTCAATTGTTTTGTCCATCTAATAATTTCTTTAAACGTTCTTTAATTCTTTTAATTCTCACACCAATATTATTGGGGTTGGTTCCCATGATATTGGCGATTTCCTGATACGATTTCTCCTCCAAGTAGAGTAAAATGACTCCTCTATCCACTTCCGACAAATGTTTTATGGCGGTATACAAATGGTTTAAGGCATCATCTGAAAAAGCAGCACTGTCTTCTAATATTTCATCCGGAATAGCATCGGAAGCAAAATACTGCACATTACCTTTCTTGTTTTTTTTGAGGAGACTCATACTCACATTCAATGATATCTTGTAAACCCAGGTTGACCATTCAGATTGTTCATTGAAATTGTCTTTACTCTTCCAAATTTGCAAGCAGACTTCTTGATAGTAATCCTCAAAATCTTCTTGGGTATTGGTATAAGCGCGACATATTTTAATAATAATGGCCGCATAGGGTAATATGAATGTTCTGTAAAAATCGTTACTCAAATCGTTTTTATTAGTTAGTGTCTGAAATTTAAATTTATTACACCTTAGATTTAAAATTTATTTTTTTTATGAATATCATTGTAAAACCAATGGCATTATCGTACGATAATGCCATTGGTTTTTTGAATAGAATATAATCTTTGATAAAACCAGACTATCTAAAATCGCAATTACTATCTTTAGAAGTTTAAGGTTATCGAATCTCTGGATTTAATATGGAGCCCCTACTTTTATTTAGTTCTTATTTTTATAATACCCGAGTAGTAGCAGTAGGTCTAGGAGCTTTCACAACTAAAACTCTAAGAATAGAATCTGTTGGATTTGCAATACAATGTACAATATCTTTAGGGCTTTCAACTAATGTATTGGCTTCAACTATCTGCTTTTCTTCACCCACTTCTATTTCTGCTTGACCTTCCAGCACAAAAAAGAAAACATCAACAGGAGTAATGTGTCTTTTTAAGCTTTCACCGGCTTGTAATTCTAAATGAACCGCCTGTGCTGTATCTTTATCGTATAATTTTCTGGCATCTACTTGATGAACATTCTTCATGGTTGAAGCATCTGAAACTTTAATTGTTATCATGATTTAAATTTTTAATGGTTTTTGACAAAGATGATAATAATTATCATGATTTTTTGTTTAATGACTGTGTTATGTCGTAGATCAAAGGTTAAAATCAGAAATTTATTAAATTGTGAATCTAGTGGGATAGATTTTCAACGGTACTAAATATTTAGTTTTCTAAGTAAAACACCAGTAATAATTGGTCTTATAAGTTAGTATTTGAACTTTTGATTATAATATTATCTTTGTAGGCTATTATGTTACAAATAGACTAGGAATAAGTTATTCAGCCATTATATGGTGGTCTGGGTAAAATCTGTGGTTAAAAACCACGATCATTGAAAACAAAAGTGTAGCTTATGAAACGTGATTTAGTTGATATTTTAAAGATTGTCAGGTCTATACTGATTAATAAAGGAGTAAGGAGTTTAAACTTAAAGAGTGTATCTGACAAATCTGGATTATCAATTGATGAACTCAATAAATATTTCAAAGACGATAAGGAATTAATCACTAAATTATTAGAATTTGAGCGTCATGCCTTTATCGAAATTTTCCAAGAAAACGATTTTGAAGGCGTAAATGCCATAGATATTATGATGTTTGTGGGTAAAGAGCTATCTGATAAATACGATTATGTTACTCCATCCTATTCCTCAGATATTAAGAAACATTTTCCAGAGATTTATGAGGAGCATTTTCAGTCGAGAACAGATTTTATCTTTGAAAAAATTCGTATCAATTTAAACAAAGGAATTAGCCAAGGTATGTATCGTTCCGATTTGAGTATTGAGTTAATCTCTCGCCTCTATATCAGCCGTTTGTGGGATATTCATAACGAAGATTTCTTTCCACCTGAAAAATTCTCTTTCGATACGCTTTACGAGTTTATGTTCAATAACCTGATCAGAAGCATTGCCACTGACGAAGGTTTAGAGTATTATAAGAATAAGAGTAAGAAGTAAGCTGGTTACGGGGTGCTGAATATTAAATCTCTTTAATATAACAACGACGCCTTTTGTGTTGAATGTGTTCGTAATTTTTCCAATTACTAATTACATTATGGTTGTCTTCAAAAATCCCAGTGGTTTCCATTTGATCGATTCCTGCACTGAGCATTTCATCTTGAATTTCTGAGAAAAGAATAACCGCAACTCCTGCATTATCATATTCAGGAACTACACCTGTTAGGAAAAAATCTAAAACCTTAGGGTTTTTCATGGCTTTAAGAACATGAGTAAATCCTAAGGGGAAAAGCTTTCCTTTTGCTTTTTGCATAGCTTCTGATAAAGATGGAACAGCAACCACAAAACCAACAATGCGATCGTCTTTCTTTACCATCCTCACATATTTTGGATTAATGACCTTGAAATACTTTTCGGCATACATTTCTATCATCTTCTCATTAAAAGGCGTTACATAAGGAAGTTTATCAAAAGCATCATTTAGAATCGCAAAAATGTCTTTTACATAAGGCTTTAGCTCTTCTGTCTTGTCAAACTTAACCACCTCAAAACCATAGCGTTTTTTAATGAGTTGGCTTCCTCTAATTCCTTTTTGTCTGGCTCGTTCGCCTAAAGTCAAACGGAACTCCACCCAATCGTTTTCCTTCCCAAAACCATAATTATCTAAATGAGTCTGGTAATATGGCATATGATATACCGAAGCTACCGAAGCCAAATGATCAAAACCTTCAATCAGCATACCTTGGGTATCAAGGTTAGAAAATCCTAAAGGTCCATGGGCTTTCTTCATTCCTCTTTCTTTCAACCAATTTACTGCAGTATCCATTAGTAATTTGAATACCTCAGCATCATCATAAAACTCTAAACGACTAAATCTTCCCAATTTCTCGTTGAGCTTTTCATTGTATTTATTATTAACGATGGCACCAATTCTCCCTACTACTTTCCCTTCTTTCTTGGCCAACCAAAACTGACTGTCGCAATATTCCATTGCAGGGTTTTCTTGAGGATCTAGGGACTTTATTTCATCTTTAATGATAGGTGGCACCCAATAATCATTGCCTTTATAAATTTCGAAAGGAAGCTTAGCAAAAGCTTTATAATCTGATTTGCTACTGACTTTAATAATATCTACTGACATAGGTTGGTTTTAAAACAACAAAGTTAAAAAAGCATTCCAAATGCTTCACTTTTGATTAAATAAAAATAGAATTACGCTATATCTGTGACTATCATTATGATTAATGGTCATAATACTTGGATAAATTATTTCTGTATTTCAATTATCAGTAGTTTTGTAAAAACTAAAACTTAAAATGGACTGGAACGCAATATTATTCGCCTTTTCTCTCACATTATTTGCAGGTCTTTCAACCGGAATTGGTAGTGTGATATCCCTGATAGCTAAACGTACCAATACTGCATTTTTAACTTTGTCATTGGGGTTTTCAGCAGGGGTGATGATCTATGTTTCTTTTGTAGAAATCTTCCCGAAGGCACAGGAAGAATTGGTGGCCGATTTGGGAGAGGTTTATGGGAGCTGGGTTACGGTGTTGGCATTTTTTGGTGGCATGGCTCTAATTGCCATCATCGATAAGTTTATACCAACTATTGAGAATCCTCATGAAATGAGAAATGTGGAGGATTTAAAAACTGGTAAAGGTTTAAAGGATAGTGACAAGCTCATGCGAACGGGCTTGTATACCGCTCTTGCTATTGGTATTCATAATTTTCCTGAAGGTTTAGCTACATTCACTGCAGCCTTAAGAGATCCTAGTTTAGGTATTCCTATAGCCATAGCTATTGCTATTCATAATATTCCTGAAGGAATTGCTGTTGCCGTTCCCATTTATTATGCCACTGGAAATAAGAAAAAAGCATTTTGGTATTCTTTCGCATCAGGATTATCTGAGCCAATTGGTGCCTTAATAGGATTTGCGATTCTAATGCCATTTATGAGTGCTGCCGTTTTTGGGATCCTATTTGCAGGTGTTGCCGGAATTATGGTGTTTATATCGCTGGATGAATTACTACCCTCAGCACGAGAATATGGTGAGCATCATTTAAGCATTTATGGATTAGTGGCTGGAATGATTGTGATGGCTGTTAGTTTATTACTGTTTTTGTAGAATGTCATTAAAAATCAGCCACTCTTTAGTTCCGATATTTATGGGAAGGGGTAAAGCTGATTTCATTAGAATACTTCTCAATTTCTTATGTAATTTATGTGAAATGAATAACTTATTGCTCACACCGAAAAAAAAGTATTTACTCTCCTATTGATAATTTCTTCATCCTAATTTTTATTCCATTAACAATATTTACCATTCCTTGCCTTTTTTTAAAGATTAGCCATATAGTGAAAGTCTACTTTTGCAGCCATGATTAGGAAATCTATATTGATAAGGCATTTCCCCATTATTTTGATAGCAATGATCAGCCTTTTGGCTTTTGATGCTTGGTCTCAATCTGTGGTGCATTTTCGTATAAAGAGCGAAATAGACCAGCTTGGAATTTCCTATGCCATGCTCAATGACAGAACCAATAATATTAAGTTTGTGGCCAATGAAGAGGGTGGAGCCAATACCTTCCTACAAGATTCTACATTATTGAGAATTAGTGCTATTTCCTATGAAGATCAGTTTTATTTATACAGAAGTTCA
The DNA here is from genome assembly GCA_016744655.1 of Bacteroidales bacterium. GTDB lineage: Bacteria > Bacteroidota > Bacteroidia > Bacteroidales > UBA12170 > UBA12170. Next base: position 25,028 of record JADGDY010000013.1, read on the forward strand.
AGCCATCAAGATACTGTAGATATTTTTTTGAAAGCGAAAATATACGAGCTCAAAGAGTTTGTGCTAAATCCATATCCTACAGTAATGTTGTTTAAAAAAGCGATTGCCGATTTACAGCTAGAGGATAGCAGTTCAGTTATGGCTAATTTGCAAATGATGGAATCTCTCAAACCATTTGCTGTTTCTCCTGATCATTTTCATGGTCAAGATATACTAACTGTAAGTTTCACATCACCCATTTCGCTTTTGTATAACTCCTTTAGTAAAAGAGCTAAATCGGAGAAAAAGTTAGCTAGTTTAACTCAATCAGACAATAGAGCCAATATCATGAAACAAAAGTATAATAGGGAGTTGGTGAAGAGGTTAACAGGTTTAAAAGAAGGGGAAAAGCTTGAAGATTTTCTGGAGTATTGTGAACCTTCATTTGAGTTTATTTTAAAGTCGAGCGACTATGAAGTAGCCATGCTTATTATAAAACGATATGAAATATTTTTGTTAAACCACTCTGAATAAGTCTTTTTTCGTTTATTTTGTTCTATGGATTTAATTTTGAAACATAGAGCAGAAAAAGCCTACCTCATTCTAGCAGCGATATTTTTGTCTGCTTTGGTAGCTAGTAACCTCATATTTCAGAAGTTTTTCCATTGGTCGCCATTTGGTATTTATACCTTTGAATTATCTGTAGGAATTCTTCCTTATCCTATCACTTTTATTGTTACCGATGTGGTTTCAGAAATATATGGCAGGAGAAGGGCCAAGCAAATGGTATTCCTTGGATTTATTGCCAGTGTTTTCACATTAGGCATCATTATTTTGGCAGATGTTGCTCCTGCCACCGGTTGGTCCCCTATTTCAGATCAAACATTTTCTCAGGTTTTTGGCTTCACCTATATTGCCGTGGGTGCTTCTATGGCTGCCTACCTCATTGCTCAATTGGTGGATGTTCAAATGTTCCATTTCTGGAAAAAACTAACCAAAGGAAAGCATCTTTGGTTAAGGAATAATGCCTCCACTTTCACCAGTCAACTGGTTGATACATTGGTCATATTACTCATTCTTTGCTCACTAGAGGTAATTGCTTGGGAAAGGTTTTCTTCTCTATTAATCAATGGTTTTCTATTTAAAGTTCTGGTAGCTGCAGCCGATACACCCATTGTATATTTTGTAGTTTGGCTGTTTAAAAACCAGTTTAAAATGAAGGATAAAACAGAACACATCGATTATTGATTGGAATGATTCCATAAACTAGAAAATATTGTATTTTTGAAACATGGGCGATCCTGATACAAGAAGAGTAAAGAAGCGTTATAAAATCCGTAAAAAGTACAATAAGAAAAAGGAGAAAAGAATCCGAAAGTGGAAGAAAGCTGGGCATCAATTGTTTTCTTTTGTTTTGGTACTTTTTCTATTTCCATTTTTCTATTTTCTTATATGGGGACTTATTATAGAACCTCAATTACCTCGACATATATACGGACCAGGTGATTTTAAAGAAATGATCTATGTTTTGGTTTCTCTACTCATGATACTCACTTCCTATTTTATGGTGATACTTATTGGATATAAGCCTTTAAATATGAGCTGGTGGGAAAATTTTAAGCTTCTTCACAGTGTGAATTATAGTATAGAAAAATACTTATCTTATAGAGAAATGGGGATTAATTATCACCATCAAAAGAAAAAAGCCCTAGCTCAAAAAAGAAAAAGTTCTGCCTCATACCACAAATCCATAACAGAAGAATGATTGCATATACACCCGCAAAAATAAATATTGGCCTTCGAATTCTAGATAAAAGACCCGATGGTTTTCATAATTTAGATAGCTATTTCTATCCTGTTCCACTATTTGATATTATTGAGATTAAAACTCAAAATACCGATGAACTCGTTCAAACTGGTGTTCTCACTTCTACTTCTATGGAGGAGAATCTTGTATATAAGGCTTTAAGCCTTTTGCGAAATGATTTTGAAATACCTCCTCAAAAAATACATCTACATAAGCAAATTCCTGTTCAAGCTGGATTAGGAGGAGGCTCTGGAAATGCTAGTGGTATGCTTAAACTTCTAAATGAATATTTTAAATTGAATATTCCGAAAGAGAAATTATTGGAATATGCCGCTGAACTTGGTAGCGATTGCCCATTTTTTATTGATGAAAAACCTGCTCACATTACTGGAAGAGGAGAAATAATAGAGGAAATTGATTTTAGCTTAAAAGGGGTTCATATAGCAATTGTAAAGCCTCCTGTTGCTATGAGTACTGCAAAAGCTTTCCAATTGGTAAATAGAAGTAATGAAGATTTAAAGGATATTCTGAATCTAAAAAAGAAAGAATTTCAAAAACAGATGTCTAATGATTTTGAAACTTCATTTTATCAGGAACTTCCTGAAGTAAAAACGATAAAGAATCAACTGTTGCGATCAGGCGCTTTTTATGCTTCATTAAGTGGTAGTGGATCAGCTATTTTTGCGTTGTTTGATACTAAACCTCAACTACAATTAAATTCTTCTTATTTTTATTGGTCAGGTTTATTGCAATAGAAAAAATGAATATCTTTGAGACTCTCTAAATTATTCTCTTGAATTATGGAAAATTATAAAGAATTATTATCAGCACTATACAAGGAACACGCTCCCGAAAAATTAGATCAAATAGATTTTTATTTGGATAGATATAAAGGCAAGGAAAAGCAATTTTATATCACCCAAAAGGCAAAATATGCCAATAAAAAATCGGTAAAAGATTCAAAGAAGATTTTAGAAGAAGCAATGGCTCGCATCAACAAGCGAAAAGAAGAAGCTAAGGCCGTTCTTCAAGAAGAGAAAGAAAAAGAAGAAAAGAAAAATATTACTTCTGTTGAGCTTAAGAAAGAAGAGCCAAAACCCGCTCCGCAAAAAACAGTAGAAAAGAAAGTTGTGCCATCTATAGAAAAAGTCATTCCAAAAGAAGAAATAAAAAAAGAAGCCAAACCTATTGAAAAAAAGCCGGTAGCTAAACCTGTTGAAAAAGTGATTGTTAAGAAAGAGGAAATAAACCCTCCCATCATCAAAAAAGTTAAAGTAGAAGAGAAAACAGAAATTAAAGAGAAAAAAATAGAGGAGCCTAAAAAAGAAACCCCTCCTGTTGTATTTACTTCTGCCGAACAAAAACGAATGGAGGACTTGAAAGCAAAGAAAAGTGATTTTGCGGCCAGCAGAAAGAGTTTACATGAGGAACAAGTAAAGGAGGAAGATGAGAGAAAGAAGAAGAGGTTACCAGTGTTTTGGTATTTTGGCATTGCTGCAGTCGTTCTTATTGCCTTGGCCATATTTATATATTTCTCTTATTTCCATAATTCTACACCGGAACAAGAACCTATTCACGTTCAGAAGGTGGTAGTAGAAAAAAAGGCTGTAAATACAGATGATTCTAAAACAGCAAAAACTGATCAAAAAGAATCTCAAGCAAAAGAATCAGATACAAAAAAAGAAGACCCTAAGCCTGTTGTTGAAAAGAAGCAAGAGCAAGCACCAGTAAAGAAACAAGAAGAACCCAAGCCTGTAAAAAAGAAGCAAACCATCAAGTCTACCGCTGATAGGATATACGCTTCGGATATTAATAGACCAGCCATTTTTGTTGGTTGTTATGCCGTAAAACAAGAGAACCTTGCACAAAAGAAAGTGGAACAGCTCAAAGCGTTAAATCTAGATGCTCATTACTATTGGATTCCTGATATGGATGCCAATGGCAATAATTTCTTTAAGGTAGTAGTTGGCCCTTTTAATAGTGTCCAAGAAGCTTATCCTTCACTAACTAAAGTGCAAGAGAGAATTAATTTTGATGCCTATATCATTGTGGTGAACTAGACTATAAAGAACGCTGGGAATAGAAAAAAGGAAGTCATTCTACTTAGATGACTTCCTTTTTCCTTTAATTAGTCTTCCAAAACGGTAATGCTTTCCATAGCATCTTCCACATCACCAGGAGTACTCATAATCTTCATAAAGGTACCCATAGTTAGTTCTGGCCAATACAGGGCAAAACGATATTTTCCATGAAGCATGGTCACATTTCTACCTTGAAGAATGATTTCGTAAGGCATAGCTGCTATATGTCTTTCTCCAATAATAGGCAAAAAGCTAGGCTCTCCCATTTCTGTATTTAAAAGGCCAATACCAAAAACAGCAGATTGTCTTTTCTCGTCTACTATTTCGTAAACCAAGTTAATATCACTTTCGCTATTTGTAATCTTAGTCTGAATGTGTTTTAAACCCTCCTCAAAATTGGCATATTCTTGTAATTCAACAGGATCATCAAAATAGGGCATCATCACTTTGTAATGGTATTTCATTAAGTCTTTAATAGCAAGAGATCCACCAAAAGGCGCGGCTTTACCATATTTACTCAAAATGTTTTTGGCCTTCAGGTCAATCTGGTTCAGTGCTGGAGCTTGAATTTCATAATCATCCCCAAAATAAGCATAGAACATGTAATTAGGATGAAGGAGGCTTAACTCAACGCTATCATTAACCTTGCGCAAAGCCAGCTTTAGAACAGATGCTAGAGCGCCTCTGTCGTTAAAGTCTTCACATGCTTTCTTTAAGTCATCGTTTGTAAAGCATATAACCAAAAGATCCTCTCTTTCAGCTACCTGATATTGCCCAATAATCTGGAACCCTTCAGTTTTAATTTGGTCCTGCATTTGTTGACTCAAACTATTGATTTCCCCTGGTATTTGCACTCCTAGATAAGGAGATAGTTCTTCTTGTGCCCATGAAGAAAAGCCGAAACTCATCAACAGGACCATTATAAATACTTGTTTTTTCATGTTTTAGGTTTTGTTTGTTATTAACCTGAATTCGATTATTAAATATAATGAAAAAAAAGCAAAAAGAAAAGGCCACCTAAATAGGTAGCCTTTAAATCAATGCGAAAAGATGTTATCGCTCAAAGCGAAGGCATCTTTTTACTATTTCTTAGCTAAATAATCAGCAACACCTTCGTGAGAAGCGCTCATTGCTTCTTCTCCTGGTTTCCAGTTAGCAGGACAAACTTCACCATGCTTTTCGAAATACTGTAATGCATCAACCATACGAATGGCTTCGTCGATGCTACGACCTAATGGAAGATCGTTAACTACTTGGTGACGAACTACACCTTCTTTATCGATTAAGAATAATCCTCTGTAAGCAACAGCTGCGCCATCAAATACTTCAACGTCATTCTCTTCATCATAATCATATTCACCAGCTAAAATACCATAGTTGGTTGTAATTGTTTTAGAAAGGTCAGCTACCAATGGATATTTAACTCCTTTGATGCCACCATCTTTTAATTCAGTGTTTAACCAAGCCCAGTGAGTATGCTCAGAATCTACCGAACAACCTACTACAGCTACATTTCTTTTCTCAAACTCTTCCATTTTTTCTTGGAAAGCAAGAATTTCTGTAGGACATACAAATGTAAAATCTAGTGGGTAGAAGAAGAATACCACATCTTTTTTACCAACATACTGCTTCAAAGAGAAGTTTTCTACAAATTCGTTACCATTAACAACAGCCATAGCTGAAAATTCAGGAGCTTTTTTACCTACTAATACTGACATATTTTTTTATTTTTAAGGGTTTTTCTTTATACGAATGCAAAGATAAACATTTTCTCTTATTTAGAATTGATTTAAGTTAATTTAAGATGTCTAATACTTAAATTAATTTTCATGAATATGGATTTTAATAATTGAATAGTTTCAATAGCCAATTGACATAAAAAAAGCGATAATACTAAAATATTACCGCTCTATATTTTGTGAAAAGATTTCTAGAAATCTTTTTCCATGGTTAGTTCACCATCTTCGTTCCACTGTAGCCATTTCCCAACTTTTTCACCTTTATCATAATGCATTTCAAAAAGTTTTATTCCTTTGGATGACCAGATAAACCACTCACCATCTTTTTTATTTTTTGAATAGGATGCTTCTGCTGTTTTATTTCCTTCTTCATCCCAATTGATCCAAATACCTTCTTTAGATCCTTTTTTCCAGATACGTTCAGCTTTTTTCTGTCCATTTTCATGATAGAAATATTCAGTTCCATCTTTTAAGCCTTTGGTATAATTAGCTTCGGTTTCTTTTAAGTCTGTGTCAATAAAAAAAGTTACATCTACACCAGTGAAAAGCTTTCCATCTTTATATGCTTTCCCTTTTTGTAGCTGTAACTCTTGGGCACTTAGTACTGTGATAAATAAGCTAAGTGCTAAAAGTAATATGCTTTTTTTCATCTATATTTTTTTCTACTCAGATTTGAGTTTTAACTCAATTGTTTGGTCTTTAGAATCTGTTTTTACATTTTCCACTTTTACTTCTTTATAAGAAATATAAGTTAGTTTAAGATCATAGTCTCCTGATTCTAAACCATCAAAACTGAAATTCCCATCTAAGTCTGTTAACGTTTTGTAACCTGTACCTTCAATGCTAACCATAACTCCGGCAAGAGTTTCGTCGGTGTCTACATCAGCAATCACACCATTAATACTCACAGTAGCTACTGGAGGAACTGTTACTTTTTGTACTTCTGATGCTTGAACAAAAATAGTTAAAACTAAACTTAGTACGATTAAAAATATACCTTTTTTCATGATTTTTCTTCTTTAAATTGTATGCGGCAAAGATATAGGCAGAAGGAGGTAGTATCAAATATTTCGGATTAAGGCTGTTTTACTTTTCCATTAAGCCAATGTTATGTAGGAATTATTTCTGTTTACATTAAATTAATATTGTCCTGAAATTGCTTGGGCAAATATAAATATTATTTGGAAATGCAATGCTGTCAGGAATTTACGAAGACATAAAGTCAGTTTTAGTTGTTTTTAATGTTCATATTTGAACATCAAGTGTAACCTGATGCAACACTATTCGTCATAGTTTTAACATAAAAGCCGCTAATAGCGATAAAATAAGGCTTTGGCATGTTTTTAGTTGTGAAAAAACTTTAAATAATTAATTGCTGACAATTAGTTTACTACTTTTATTGAGAATTAAAACTCTAATGATGATGATAAAGAGACTATTTCCCCAAATAATTGCGATTACATTTTCTTTCTTAGTTTTTGGTTTAGGTACTGTTTTAGCCCAAAAAACATGGACCTTGGAAGAATGTATTGTTTATGCACTTGAGAATAACATTCAAATTAAACAAAGCAGGTTACAAACCCAAACTGCTGAAATTAATCTTTTACAGAGCAAATTGAATTTTGCACCTTCTGCTAATGCTGGAGCTAATGTGAATTATAGCTGGGGGAGAAATATCGATCCTCAAACTAACTTGTATAGTACAAATCAATCCATGAATAATAACTATAGTTTAAATGGTAACCTAGATTTGTATAATGGAATGCAAAAATGGAATACTTTACGAAAAAACGAGTTAGATCTTAAAGCAAGCAACTATCTATCTGAAGAAATGGAAAATGATATTTCCTTGGGTTTAACAGGAGCATATTTAAATATTATTTATAAGCATGAATTATTAAGGGTAGCGGAACAACAGGTTGAGGTTACTCGTCAGCAAATAGAAAGAACTAGTAATCTGGTAGAAGCTGGAACTTTACCACGAGGTGATCTTCTAGAAATACAAGCTCAAGGCGCTCAAGAAGAGACCAATCTGATCACAGCTGAAAACAATTTGTCATTAGCCTATCTAGATTTAAAACAATTTTTAGACTTACCTGCAGATACAGATCTTGAAATTGACTTTCCTAATATTGAGTTGTCACAAGAATTGCAAATTATACCTTCTGAACAAGTTTACTCTAATGCTGTGGAAATTATGCCAGAAATTAAAGGCAGTGAAGTAAGCTTGGAAAGTGCGGAAAGGGCTGTGCAAATTGCTAAAGGTGGTTTGCAGCCTAGGCTTTCATTATCTGGAGGAGTTAGTACTAATTATATAGATGGATTAAAAGAGGTTTTAGGTCGAGATGATAATGGTTTTCCTATTTATGGTGGGTTCATGTCTTATGGGGATCAAATGGAAAATAATTTAGGTGAATACGTAACTTTACAACTTAATATTCCAATCTTTAATGGTTATCAGGCTAAGTCAAATGTAAACCGCGCTAAAGTGCAAACCATTGATCAAAATTTCAGATTACAATTAAGAAAGAACGAGCTTCGTAAAAATATAGAGCAAAAATACCACGATGCCATTGCTGCTTATAAAACATATAATGCCAGCAAATTCACGGTGGAATCTTTATCAGAAGCTTTTAAATATACCGAAGAGAAATTTAATGTGGGGATGGTAAATTCTGTGGATTATAGCTTAGCTAAGATTAAATTGACTCAAGCTCAATCGCAGTTCCTTCAAGCTAAATACGATTATATATTCAAAACTAAGATATTAGATTTCTACATGGGAATTCCTTTGACCCTGTAAATCACATTTAACATTTGTAAAACCGAAATCATGAAAAAGAATAAATGGATAATCATCCTAGGCGCAGTTTTAGTTATTGCCATTATAGCATTGGTAGTGATGAAAAAACAAGGTGTTCTAGGTAAAGAAAACAATACCAAAGTTAGCGTAGAACAAGTGGAGATGAAAACCATCATCGAGACCGTTACTGCCAATGGTAAAATCCAACCTGAGAAAGATATTAAGGTCAGCCCTTTTATTGGTGGCGAGGTAATAGAGCTTACAGTTGTTGAAGGCGACCATGTAGACAAAGGCCAATTACTAGCTAAGATTGATCCAGAACAGTACCGTACGGCTTTCGATCGCTCCGAAGCAGCTTTAAACTCACAAAAAGCTTCTGTGGCTAATGCCAAAGCAGGACTAGCCCAATCAAAATCTGAGTTTTTACAAAACCGATTAGATTTTGAAAGAAATCAGAAATTATGGGAGAAACAAGTGATTAGTGACTCCGATTTCGAAAAAGTTGAAGCTGCCTATGAAGTCAGTAAAAGTAGAGTGGATGCCGCTGAAGAAACATTAAAGTCTACGCAGTTTCAAGTAAAAAGTAGTGAGGCCAGCTTACGAGAAGCTAGAGAAAACCTTACTCGTACTGCTGTTTTTGCTCCTCAAAACGGAACGGTTTCTTTATTAAGTGTAGAAAAAGGGGAACGTGTTCAAGGTGCTTCTCAATTCTCAGCAGGTACAGAGCTTATGCGTATTGCCAACCTAAATAATATGGAAGTACACGTAGAAGTGAACGAAAACGATATTGTGAGAGTTTCTATAGGCGATACCACTATTATAGAAGTAGATGCTTATTTGAAAGACAAATTTAGAGGAGTGGTTACAGAAATTGCAACCTCAGCAAATACTCAAGGTACTAGTGCCGATCAGGTAACTAATTTCGATGTAAAGATAAGAATGCTGAGTGAATCATATCAACATTTGAGTGAAAATAAGCCAGCTGGATTTAGCCCATTCCGTCCAGGTATGTCAGCTTCTGTTGATATTCAAACAGAAGTGAAAAATCTAATTCCAGCAGTGGAAATAGCTGCTGTTACCACCCGCGACGATACATCAGGTAGAAATAAATCGGCCTACCAAAAGCGTCAGGAAGAAAAAGAGCAAGAAGATGTGAAAGAGGAAGATAAGGAAATTAAAGAATACGTTTTCTTATATGAAGATGGTGAAGCTGTAATGCGTGAAGTAAAAACAGGTATTCAAGACAATAAGTATATAGAGATACTTACTGGTATAGAAGAAGGTGATGAAGTAATTACTGGACCTTATTCAGCCGTATCTAAAGACTTGAAAAATCACGATAAAGTAGAAAAGACTGATAAAGACAAGCTTTTTGATAAGAATAATTAGAGGATTCTTAAACAACAGAAAAGGGCTTCAATACTATTGAAGCCCTTTTTTGTTGCTGATTGTCAGTGATATAGAATATCTCTTTCCAATAATTTTTAGCCTTGTGAAATATTTTTCCTGACAAACATCACTCAAAGAAAAACGAGACATCCATAATTGCAAACAAAACTATATAGTTGATAAACTTGGAAGATTCAATACACACTTCTGAAAATCTAGTTATATAGTAGGTTTTAAGCAAATTATATTCTCATCTTTTTCTATTCTTCTTCCATTTCTCCAGCATCAGAACCTGATCTAGATTTTCTATCAGGGCGATAATTATTGAACTTATAGCTAATAGATAGGGTAACAACTGGTGCATCTCTAGTGAATTCACTATAATTATAAAAATCGGGGCCACTGGTGGTCATTTCTCTTTTCGCTGTAGAGAAGATATCTCTTACCTGTAATACTGCACTTAGTTTTCTATCTAAGAAATCTTGTCGCACCGCTGCATTTATCATATAAAAACCTTCTCTTTCTCCTTGAGCAGTAACAGACGGTCCATTATACATACTATTAATCTGAAGCTTGGTTCCTTTTCTAATATTGAAAGTATTATTAAACCTAGAGCTCCAGTTGTTACTATTGTTAGAGAAATATTCATCGTATAGAATCCCCTCCACACGATATTTATAAAAATCACCCATTAAATCCATTTCCCACCATTTATATAGCTGGAAACTAAACATAAACTCAAGTCCTAAACTATAGTCTGTTCCTACGTTTTCTATGGTACGAAGCATCACATCATCGTAATAAACACTTTGAACTCGTTCTACTTTATTGTGTGTTTCTCTATAATAACCCTCTAAAGATATCAGATTGGTTTTTCCAATTTTCTTAAGATATCCCAACTCATAAGAATCGATATACTCTGGTAATAGATCTGGGTTTCCTTGTCTAACCTCATCTGGTCCTACCCAAGTGATAAATGGTTCTAAATACCAACCTCTAGATCTTTGAATTCTTCTGGTATAGCTGGCCATCATTTGTTGGTCTTTAGGTAATTCATATGATAGGTGGATCGTAGGAAAGAAATCCCAACGATCGATTCCAAATTGCTCTTCAGTACTTTTGGAAATAATATCTCTATAAGTATACTCTCCTCTTACTCCTGCTTGGAAGCCAAATTTCCCTAATTCATTAGCAAATGTGGAATAAATTGCATGGATGTTTCTTTTATAAGTGGTTTGGTTGGTATATTCTTCCTGAGTTTCATATTCTCCAGTTTCTATATTCAACTGTTTCATTCCGGTATTGTCTTCACTATTGGAAAACCGAGTTTGAAAACCAGCTTCAAACTTTCCTTTTTCACCAACGGGAAGCGTATAATCAACCTTTCCTCTAACACGACTAGATGGCCCAGTTTCTGTATTCAACCTACCATCGGTAACAATTCCTTCTGCAGAACTACTCTCATATATGGAATTATCTTCAAAATCACGGGTACTGGCACTAAACTCAGCTTTAATTTCATGTCCCTTTTTTTCAAATTTATGCTGATAATTTAAAGCTGTTGAGTAAAACTGCCCTCCTCTTTCTGATATCTCATTTTTGTTATAAAATGTATAAGAATCATCAATTGTTTTCCATAGTTCGTTAGCTGACAAGGATTTTCCATTCATTTTTCTATCCCCAAATCGGAAAGTTACACCTATGATGTCGTTAGAACCAATACTATAATCACCGCCAGCTTTTATACCCCACATGGTTCTCTCACGATCGTTTTGTCCACTTTGAATGGTTCTGGTGGTGTCAGTAATATTTCCTAGGTCATCGCTCAAATAAGTGAATTTGTCATTATAACTATCTCCCGGATGGTTTCTCACATTGTAGTCAGCTCCAAAAAATATATTTAAGTTTCTTTTTTTATAATTCAATAAGAAGTCGCCACCATATTTGCTATCTATACCTAAGTTGGCGTTCACAATTCCACTAAAGCCCTGTAATTTGTTTTTCTTGGTGATGATATTAATGATACCAGCTGTTCCGTCAGGATCGTATTTTGCCGAAGGGTTGGTGATAATTTCAATATTATCAATAGTTGAAGCAGGTATTTGTTGTAAGGCATCATTGGCATCCAAAACAGAGGGACGACCGTCGATAAGTACCGTAAAACCAGTACTTCCTCTTAAGGAAACATTACCCTCAATATCTACTTTTATAGAGGGAACATTTTCTAAAACATCCACAGCTGAACCTGAAATAGAAGTGATTTGCTTACTCACATTAATCACTTTCTTATCTATCTTATAATCTATTCGAGGAGCGCTACCATCAATAACAACCTCCTCCAGATTTTGCATATTTGGTTTTAGCTTTATTTTATGCAGGTTTACAATCGGTTCGTCCATATTTACCATCACATCTTCAATGGTGAGCTCTTCATAACCGAGAAATGATATTTTCACATCATATTTGCCTGGTTTTAACTTTTCAAGGAAAAATTTTCCATTTTTCTGACTGATAGTGCCACCAGATAGCTCATTATTACGTTTATGATAAATGGCGATAGTCGCATATTCTATCTGTTCTTTGGTGCTGGCATCAATAACTTGTCCGCTTATTTGTCCTATGGCAGACATGGTTCTGTTACCGCCTTGGCCTTTTCCACCTCTTTGGCCGGGTTGAGCAAATAAACTGATATTCAGTATTAAGAAAATACTTAATAAAGTAACTTGTATTGTCGATTTCATATATAAATTATAGTAAGTGTGATCTTTATTTACAATGCCTTTGATTTGCAAATCAAAGAAAAGTTTAATTAAGAAATCTTAAAAAAAATGTTTATTTAAAGTTAAGAGCCAAACTACCTAATAATCAGCATATTTACTTTTAATGATTTTAAATTAATGAAATAGACCTAAATAATTCAGTTTATTTTTTATGCTCAACCGAAATACTTTTTACTTTTGTCGTCCCATTGCAAACGTTTGCATAAAATCATTAAACTTAAAATACTATGGCTAAAAACATTGAGAAAGTAAGAAAAGACCTTGCTTCTTATGGAATAAATGAAGTAGAGGAGATTTATTACAATCTTTCATATGACGAGCTTTATGAGCATGAAACAGACACAAAATTAGAAGGTTACGAAAAGGGCTATGTAACCAACCTAGGTGCTGTAACCGTTGATACTGGTATTTTTACAGGACGTTCTCCAAAAGATAAATATATTGTAGAAGAGGATGAAAACGTAAACAATATTTGGTGGAAAAACGAGCACCGACCAGCTTCTGACAACAAACCAATAAGCGAAGAAGTGTGGGAAGAGTTAAAAACTAACTCTGTAAAGCAGTTAACAGGAAAGAAATTATATGTACAAGATGGATATGCTGGTGCCAATGAAGACACCCGTTTAAAGATTCGTTTTATTGTAGAAGTTGCATGGCAGGCGCACTTCGTAAAGAACATGTTTATCCGTCCAAGTGAAGAGGAATTAGAGAATTTCGAGCCAGATTTCGTGGTTTTCAACTCTTCAAAAACAACAAATCCTAAGTGGGAAGAGCAAGGCTTAAACAGTGAAGTTTATGCCGCTTTCAACTTAAAAGCTCGCATGGCTTGTATCGGTGGTAGCTGGTATGGTGGCGAGATGAAGAAAGGGATTTTCTCTGTAATGAATTATTATCTTCCATTAAAAGGAATTGCTGCGATGCACTGTAGTGCAAACGTTGGCGATGATGGAAACACCGCTATTTTCTTTGGCCTTTCGGGAACAGGAAAAACAACATTATCAGCCGATCCAAACAGAGCCTTAATTGGTGATGATGAGCATGGCTGGGATGACAACGGTGTCTTCAATTTTGAAGGAGGATGTTATGCTAAGACTATTGATTTAGATTCTGAAAAAGAACCAGATATTTATAAAGCCATTAAGAAAGATGCTTTATTAGAGAATGTTGGTTTTGATGCCAATAATGTAATTGATTTTGCGGATTTCTCTAAAACTAAAAATACTCGTGTTTCTTATCCAATCTATCATATTGATAATATCGTGAAACCAGTTTCTAAAGCTGGACACGCCAACAAAGTGATTTTCTTAACTGCTGATGCTTTTGGGGTATTACCTCCAGTAAGTAAATTAACTGCAGATCAAACAAAATATCACTTCATTAGTGGATATACTGCCAAAGTAGCTGGAACTGAACGCGGAATTAAGGAACCTGTTCCTTCTTTCTCTGCTTGTTTTGGAGCTGCTTTCTTATTATTAGATCCAACAAAATATGCACACGAACTCATTCGTAAGATGGAATCCAATGGAGCAGAAGCTTATTTGGTGAACACTGGATGGATTGGTGGAGCATACGGTACTGGTAATCGTATTGATTTACCTACTACGCGTGCCATTATCAACGGTATTTTAGATGGTTCTTTTGATAAAGCAGAATATGAAACATTACCTGTTTTCGGATTAAATATTCCTAAATCATTAGAGGGTATTGACAGCAAGATTTTCAATCCTCGTAACCTTTGGGAAGATCCTAAAGCTTGGGATGCTTCTGCCGAGAACCTAGCCAAGAAGTTTATTGCCAATTTCGCCAACTTTACAGATAGCGATGAAGCAAAAAAACTAGTGGCTTCCGGACCGCAAATTTAATAACACACATTTTCATATTAGAACCCGGCTTTTAAAGTCGGGTTTTTTTGTGGATTCTAATTGCATAATATAATGGTGTTACAAAAAAAATAGTTCAATCAAACCTATGTTTAATCGAACTATTAAAGCCATATACTAAGAATAATGATCCTGATTCTAGTGTTGATTTAACCCTAAGGATTAGGGATAGATTATATTCAGGAAGTGATAGGGGATTATATATGGCATTTTTTCATTTAAAGCACTATGATACTAATTGATAGCTTTAATGTTAGTGAGATGAGCCTTGCCTTCTAAAGGTTTGTAAACACTTACAATAGCAGCTCCATTTTTAGGATGTAAAGTAACTGATACTGAGTTGCAGAAGAAATGATAATTCATCCCAGCAACCACTTGTTGAGATACTGCTACTGGCGTGTAGCCCACTCCAGTAAATCCATCAAGCGCTTCTTTGAATGCATCTGCTGCTTCATCACTAATTTTACATGTGTAAGGCGAAAATGCTCCAACTAAATTGTCATTATTTTTCATTGCGTTTTTATTAAGGTCCCTACTCTATTTAAAAAGGGTTTTTCAGGTTCCACCGCTCAACAAAAGAAAGAATCGTAGCTACTTCTTCTAATAATTTTTGTCTTGATTTTGATTACCCAACAAATGTCTATTGAAATTTTGCAGGATTTTAGAGTAGAAATACTCCATTATTATATTAGGTATAAATACCTAATGATAATGATTTATTGCTATCGGTGCTCATCCTATAGCGATTGTCCTTTTTTTCTAAATTTCTATTACCTTTGAATCTGTGGTGGTATTTAATATCAAGTTAAGCTTTTACGTCACCAGAAACCAAAATCTCAATCTTTTTTTCACGAGGGTAGGGTTTTCTGAAAATTCAATCGGTTTATTAAGTGAAAAGAAAATTATTTTAAACGAAAACCATAAAACATGAAAAAGGTATTTGGAATATTAGTGGCTTTGTCTTTTGTAATGACATTCACATTTACTTCTTGTGATAAAGAAGAGGAAGCTGTTACTACAGAAAGCACATTAACCGAAAGTGATTTGTCACTAAAGAGCCTGGAGCCAGAAGTTCAGGTGATAGGAACAGGTGACAAAGGTGATTACGAAAAAGTAATAATCGAAGAAATCGTAAGAGGGGAGTCTTGTAAAAAACAACCAGTCTCAGGAATTATTGAGTATTACTATCAAGGAGAAATGGTGTTTTCAGTTGATTTTGGTGATGGCGAGTGTGATGGAGTAGCTACAGTAAGTTGGCTCGATGAGGAAGGTGCAACGCAATCAAAGGTTGTAGATGTTTGGACCCTATTTAAAAAGCATAACGATGGAAATCATAGACCAAAGTGCTTTAGCTTTATTTTTCCTATAAGCTATACCACTCCAGATGGTTCTGAAATAACAATAGAAAGTGCTGACGACTGGCACCTTTTAAGAGATTGGTGTACTGCTAATCCTGGATATGATGAAAAACCAGCTCTAAACTTCCCAGTTGATATTGTTTATGATGATGAGACAACCATCACTATTAATACCACTGAAGAATTAAGAGAAGCCAGAAGAGATTGTAAAGAAGCCAATAGCAGAAAATGTTTTGAATTAATTTTACCAGTGAGCTTCGTAATGCCCGACAACAGTACTATTACTGTGGAAACTGAAGATGATTGGGCGCTAATTAAAGATTGGCACATCAATAATCCTGAGTTTGAGGAAAGAGCTAGCTTGGTTTTTCCAGTAGATATAGTGTATGATGATGGAACCACATTAACCTTAATCACAGAGGAGGAAATGCAAGAAGCCAAAAGAGATTGTATGAATGGTTTTGGTGCCAAGTGTTTTACTTTTAATCTTCCTGTAAGCTTCACCATGCCCGATGCCTCTGTTATTATTATTGAAACAGAAGAAGACTGGGCCTTGCTAAAAGCATGGTATACTGAAAACCCAGGTATAGAAGAAAAGCCAGCATTAATTTTTCCAGTGGACATTACCATGGAAGATGAAACTGTTCTCACAGTGAATACCCATGAAGAAATGGTGGAAATACGCCGCGCTTGTCATCCACATGGTAATGGTCATGGCGGACATGGTGGTGGAAATGGACATGGGAATTAGAATATTGTAAATAATAACATGATGTCGAGATAGTGATATTGAAAATCAGAATTTCCCCAGACTTTATGGGAGTCTGATTTTCAATAATTTCTTCCTCTCTGGAAAACATCATCAAATAAAACCATCCGCTATTGAATAAAAAAGAGTTCAAAGACATATATGATAAATATGGGAAATCCATCAGAAATTATCTTTATTACCGCTCAGGTAGTGAGGAGCTCGCTAATGATTTAACTCAGGATGTTTTTGTAAAGCTTTGGGAGGGAAACTATAAATATCACTCAGAAAAAAACAAAGCGCTACTCTACAAAATCGCAGGAGGATTATTTCTCGATTATCATAGAAAAACCAAATCGGAGGCCGATTATATTGCCCATTTTAAATTTAAATTAAAAGATAGTTCTTCTCCAGATGAAAATGCCAAACACTACCGCAAAAAATGTGAACTGGCCTTAAAATCACTCACAGAAAAAGAACGTACCGTGTTTCTAATGAATAAAATGGAAGGCTTAATCTATAAGGAAATAGCTGAATGTCTAGAGATTAGTGTAAAAGCGGTGGAAAAGCGAATGAGTAAGGCGCTAAAGAAGTTGGAAGCTTGAAGCATGAAGTGCGAAGCGGGAAGTAGGAAATGAGAAGGCCAAAAGCTAAAACAAAAAATAACAAAATGACTGAATATGATAAAAATATAGACTCTTTTAAAAATCTGGAAAACGATTTCGGAACCAGTGATGATGCCTTATGGGCAAAAATTGAGGAGAAAACATACCTAAAAAAGGAAACTAAAACCTTTACATTAGGGTGGAAGTCATATGGCATTGCGGCTTCTTTAATTATTCTAGTGGGTATGACCTTGTTTTTGAGACTTTATACCATTGAAGTATCAGCTCATAAAGGACAACACATTTCCCATGAATTACCCGATGGTTCCTTGGTGCAGTTAAATGCTGCCTCTTCCATCAATTACAAGCCTTATTGGTGGAATATGGAAAGAGCAGTGGAACTATCAGGAGAGGCTTTCTTTGAGGTGGAAAAAGGCAAATCTTTCACAGTGATCTCAGAGGAGGGAAACACCACTGTTTTAGGTACCAGTTTTAATATATTTGCTCGTGAATCGGCATACCAAGTATATTGTAAGACAGGAAAAGTTGAGGTGGCCAGTAATAAACATGATATTCAATATAAAATCACCGCGGGAGAATTAGCCATCATTGATAATACAGCCAAGTCTGGAATAAAAAAGAAGATGGATGCAAGGGATTATACCTCTTGGATTGACAACAAATTTAGTTTCACCGATACTTCATTAGCTAGAGTATTTCAAGAATTAGAACTTCAGTATAATATCAATATTGACTATAACAAGGAGCTTTCAGATTTGAAATATGGTGCCTATTTTGAACGACCTCAACATGCTGATTTAGCAATGAACTTGATTTGCATGCAATTCAACCTTAACTTTGAAGAAACAGAAACTGGACAATATAAAGTTTATAGAAAATAATAATTCATATCCGAATCTTCGAACTTCACGCTTCGAACTTCTTAAATAAAAATTAAAAGAGAAACTTGACAAAACAACTCTCCTCCATACTCCTACTACTCTTATTCTCTACCCTTGGCTTTTCTCAAAGTATCAGCATTCAGGTAGAAAACCAGCCCTTGTCTGCCGTTTTTTATCAGATCAGAAGTCAGTATCAAGTGGAGTTTACCTTCAATTCCGAAGACCTGAAGGATTGCTTCGTAACTAGAAATACTACCTATAACAATCCAGAGGAGGCTATAAAAGATCTATTGAGTGGCTTCCATTTAGATTATAAAAAGCAAGGATCCATTTTTATTATCATCCCCAAAAAGAAGCACAAGAAAGACAAGAAGAGCAAGCCCAGCTACCATTATTACTACGGATTTATTGCTGATGCCACAGCTGGAGAAAGCCTTCCTTCGGCCTTAGTGCAATACAATAATGGTTTTCTCACCACCAACTCAAGTGGCTATTTTACCTTTCGCTCCACCGATAGTGTTGAGAAAGTTCAAATTCAATATTTAGGATACTATACCAAAGATACCCTCCTCTCACCTTCTCAATCTTATCAGATTAAATTACAGTCTGCCGATTTCTACCTAAACGAAGTGGAGGTTTCGGCTGAGAGTTCTGCCATTGAAATGATCACAGGACAAAAAGCAGGTTCTATCAAACTCAATCAGAAAACCAGCAGGTATTTACCCGGAAATATGGACAATGGCATTTACAATATGCTGCGTTTGCAACCTGGTATTATGGCCACAGGAGAGCAAACCAACGATTATACCATTTGGGGTTCTTGGCCTGGACAGAATATTGTAGAATATGATCATATCAGGCTGTTTAGTATGAGTAGCTTCGACGAAAACCAAAGCATAGTGCATCCTTTAATGATTCAAGAAATCAACATCACCAAAGGAGGATTTAATGCGGAGTATGGCAATGGAGTGGGAGGTTTGGTAGATATTACCGGAAAAAACGGAGACTATTCCAAATTTCATGGAAATGCCAATATCAGTAATCAAGCAGTTAGTGGATATTTGAATATTCCCATCTCTGAACGATTCGCTTTTCAAACGGCCTACCGACAAACCTTTTATAATATCTTGGAGAAAAACACCAGTTCTCAGAGTACAAAGGATGGTAAAGAATTTGTAATTCCTGAAACTTCTTTCCGCGATTTTAATGTAAAATTCACAGGGCATATCAACGATAAAGACCATTTTAAGATGAATGTGCTCACCAGCGAAGACAATGAATATTCTTCCTATTCCAATATTCGAAATAATTCCAGTGTTTTTACAACCAAAAGCGATAAAGACAAAACACAAACAGGATTTTCCACGGAATTCAATAAGTTCTATAAAAACAAGAGCAATTCGTCGAGTGTATTATCCTACAGCAACCTGAAATACAATATCGATTTCACGCGAAAATTGGTGAATAACAAGCCCAATGGAAATGGACAAGAGAGCTATGAGATCAACTCCATTACCACCAATCATATTTCGGAGTTGAAGTTAAACCATACACATCGGTTTATGTTGGGAGAAAAGCATTTTATTAGTGCCACGGCTGAATATATCCGAAATGCCAATTCCTACGAGAACGAGATCAATCTCAATACCATTAAGGAATTGGATAATGAAAGTAAGCGATTAAGTTTGATACTAAAAGATGATATTTCCTTCGCCAATAAGGTTTATGTTCAAGCAGGATTAAGAGCCGACTATAGCCCCGAAAGTAATCAGTTTTATCTTCAGCCCAGAATCAATTTGAGTTATCATGCCACAGCGAAATTGAAGATAAATGCAGCTTATGGTAAATATGTACAGTATCTCTACAAAAGCACCATTTATAATGAAAAGGACATCCTATACAATTTTTGGGAGATACTCAATCTCGACAATCAAAATGCCACTTCTGCTCATCATTATGTATTGGGAACAAGCTACGATTATGGCATCTTTAATTTCAATGTGGAAGGCTTTTATAAAACCATTGACGATATTTTCACCTATAGCATCAACCTGCCCGATAAAGATATTGATAGAACCATTGGGGAGGCCAAAATTACAGGTCTCGACTTCTATTTAAAAACCAAGATAGGCCGTCATGAATTCTGGGGAGCTTATACCATTAGCCAGACCATGGAAAGATATAGAAAAGACCAATATGGTGATTTTGAGCTGGCACCCCATAACCAAACCCATGAGTTAAAAGGCGCAGCCATCCTCCATTTCTCACCCTTCTATATTTCCACTAACTATGTTTATGGCTCAGGACTGGAGTTCTCCAGAAATACCAGTTCCAATAGCCTCATCCCTTATAACAGATGGGATGCCTCCATTATGTATAAATTAGACTTGAATCAAATTTATTGCCAATTTGGTATATCGGCATTAAATATTTTAGATTATAATAATATAAAATACAGCAATCTCATCCATCTCTCCGATGAAGAACTGGTATACTCTCAGAGTACTCCTTTTACTGTGCTTTTGAATATTTATATTGGTTTTTAGGATAATACATTTCACCTATTTAAAGCTTATCTATATCGTGTTTTATTTTGACTGAGGATATGTTAAAATATTACGATTAACCTATATTGTCCATAATTTTCAATGTGGCCCGAAATTATTGGAGGCTTTGATGGAGTGGATGGTATTTTACTAGTGTTGGCACTAGCAGGAGAAACCTATAGCTATACTTTTGAAACAGCAATAAACCCAGACTGGGACCTCAACAATATTGAAGCTATTGGTTTACTATTAGCTGACAATGGTTTTGTAATAAATGCAGCAAAATCTGAACATTTAGTTGCTGTAAATCAAGTGGAAGTACAATCCTTTAAACTATATCCAAATCCTGCCAAATCATTTGTTAACATTGAATCGGAAAATATCATACAAAGCATTAGTGTTTATAATAATATGGGACAGATGGTTTTGGAAACTCAAGTGGGTGGTACACAGTACCAACTTAACACTACAGTATTAAATAATGGAGTTTATTTTGATAATATCATTAATAATAAAGGAGTTAGTTCTAAAACTCTAATTGTAGAGTAAATTTATACCATTGAGTATTTTTTTTATCATAGTTTAATTAATGTTAATCCCAGTCTTTTTTAATTAAAAGGCTGGGGTTTTGGGTTTCTTAGAATAGAATTTTTTTAATGCATGGCATGAAAAATTTAAAGCACTAAAAAACACTGTTTTCCTAAGCATCTTGCATAGTATCGGTAATTACAATCTCTCTTAATGAAACGGCTTGAGGCATTTCATAGGCAAATTTGATGGTTTGAGCTATATCTTTTGCGGTAATATTCACTGCGCCCACCGATTCTTTCCAATCATTATAACCATCTATAATATTTTGGTCGGTGGTGTGACCTAGCAATTCTGTTTTTACAGCTCCTGGCAATACCGATAAGACTCTAACATTGTGAGGAGCCATTTCACCTCGAGCTACTCTAGTTAAGCCAGTCACTCCAAATTTACTAGCACAATATGCTGCATGGTTTCCAAAAGGTTGTATGCCGGCAATAGATGAAACGTTGATGATGGTTCCACTTTTGCGCTCTTTCATGTCATCCATTACTATTTGCATTCCATTCATCACTCCAATGACGTTCACATCCAGCATTTTTTTCCATTCTTGTGCATCTTGTGAAGCTAAATCACCCAACAACATTACACCGGCATTATTAATCAATAGGTCAGTTTTTCCAAACTTGGATTCTGCTTCTTTTATGGCCTCCTCAAAAATTTCTTTTTCTACTACATCTACCTTTTTACAAATGGTATTAGGTAAGTTCATGGCTTCCATTTTTTCAATTCTACGTGCCAATAAAAGCAAAGGATATCCCGCATTTGCAAATTCTTTGGCTAATTCCATTCCAAAACCAGAACTGGCTCCAGTAATCACTACTAATTTCTTATTATAAGTTTCCATTATGATAAATATTTATAATTGATAGAGTTAATATATTTGTTTTCATTGTGTTTGCAAAAGTAATTCTATTTTTGTCTCTTTAAAATACTAATATTTTATAGCTATTATAACTCAAACTTATGGATGAAAGATTACTTAGGTTTTTTGTTGCTGTTTATGAGGAGAAAAACCTTTCTAGAGCAGCCGAAAAGTGTTTCGTTTCGCAACCCAATATTTCAAATGGGATCAAACAATTGGAGGAAAGTATAGGTAAAACCTTATTCACTCGTCATAAAAGAGGTGTGGAAATTAAAGAGGAAGCCCATTATTTATATCCCATTGCTAAAAGAATACTATCAGAACTGAAATCTATCCCTGAAATATTCAAACAAGAAGAGTTTAGAAAAAAAGTGGTGATAGGAATGGCCGATAGTTTACCCCAAAGTTTTAAAAGTGAATTCTTTAAAATGACCTCCACTAAAATTGAAAATATTGAGTGGGATGTGCGAAATATGCACCGTGATTGTGACCTTAATTTGCTTGTGAGAGAATGGAAATTTGAGGAGCACCTGTTTTTACCATTATGGAAAGAAAAGTATGTATTATGTGTTCCAGATGAACATCCCTTAGCTGAACAAGAAGTAATTGAGATAAAAGAGTTGGCAGGAGAGCCTTTTATCCATTGTCCGCCTTGTGAGGCGCATCAACAAAGCTTGTCTATTTTAAATCAATCAGGAAAAAAATGGAATACTGTAGCCAATTGTGAAACCAAAACCGAAGTATTGAGCATGCTTATGGCAGGGCTAGGTATTACTTTCCTTCCAGAGGAGTTTGTGAAACCATGGTCTGGATTTACAATCAAGAATCATGATGGTCCAAATAGCTTTCGTGAAATAGGATTGTCCTATTCAAAGGATGCGCTGGAGAACCCTGCTGTAAAAGAGATTGTGGAAATGTTTTCCGTGAAATTTAGTATGTAAAATATTAGTTATACTCTTCCAAGTTATCAAAATGACTAAAATAATTCAAATGGTAAAAATAATATTCGTAACTTAGTGATTGTTGAACACTTAATTAATGATGTAACGCTCACAAAATGAAATTCAAACACTTATGTATTGTAGTTTTTCTTTTATTAGTCTATTGTGTTTCTTTTGCACGAGATAATAATCAAAACCCTATTGATATACCACCTGATACGGAAATTCCAGTTTATATTGATGAACTAGGAAATAGCTGCTGGAAACTAAGAGACCGATATAGCGATTCTGCACTACAACTAGGTTTGCAAGCTCTACACCTTGCAGAAAAGTATCAGTACCCCACTAAACATGCGAAAATTTCAAACTTTGTAGGAGTTGTTTATTTACATTACTTATATAATTATAGAGAAGCCATCCCTTATTTTCAAAATGCAATGAAAATTAGTATTTTAATGAAGGATTCTATACAGATTGGATATGCTTATAACAATTTGGGTGATGTGTTTCTATTAAATGGCAACTTACCATTAGCCTTAAAGTATGCCGAATTATCTTATGATATTTTTAATGGATTAAAAATGGAAGATGGAATAGCTTTTTCGTTAATCAACCTTGCTGAAGTACATAGAGCTAAGAAAAACTATGATTTATCATTAGAATACTTTAACCAAGCAGTAGAAATTAGAAAATCGATAAACTCAGCAAATAGAATGGGTTTTGTAGCATTTAATAGGGCAAGAACATTAGAGGAGTCTGGTGACTTAAATTCTGCTGAAAAATTTTATCAGCAATCACTTGAATATAGTTATGAGTCCGACGATTTTAGATACGTTTCATGGAGTTTAAATGGCTTGGCAAATATTTATTATAAACTTGCTGACTATCCACAAGCACTTAATTACTATTCTAAGGCCCTTCAATGGAATAAAGATAGACACCACGAATTTGCCTATTTAGATAATTATATTGGTATAGCATTAGTTTCGGCTCACTTGGGCCATAAAGAAAAAGGATTGGAATTTCTTGATAAATCCATAGAGATGGCCAAAAAACTGGGTATAAATACCCAGATTATAGATTCGTATAATGCTGTTATTGAATTCTATAAAATATTAGGAGAATATAGAAATATAAAAGAAAGCTTTGATAATTTTCTCAACCAATATGATTCCATTTTGAGCGCTCAACAATTTGAAATTGTTAATGAATTAGAGCACAACTTCACGATTCAACAAGAGTTGTTTAAATCGGAGCAACAACACGAATACGATAAAAAACAGCGGAATGCCTTGATATTGGTCATTATTATCATGGTACTTATCATTTTTGTTGTTTTTTATCAATATAGGATCAACAAAAAAATGAATTTGAAATTAGAAGAGATGAATCAAACAAAAGATAAGCTCTTTTCTGTGATATCTCATGACCTAAAAAATCCTTTTAATACTCTGATTGGATTTAGTGATATTTTGGTCACTTCTATTGAAGATAAAGAATATGAGGAAGCTCACACACATGCTTCACTAATAAATAAAGCCTCTCACGAAGGATATAAACAATTAACCACCTTATTAAATTGGTCCTTATCGCAAAGTGGGAAAATTGAATTCAGACCCGAACTGGTAGACCTTTCAAAATTACTGCATGAGATAGAGGAGGCTTATTTGCCTGAAATCCAAAATCACAAAGTACAACTAGAGCTTAAAAATACTATCAAAGAAGAAATAACATTGGATCCTAATATTATAAAAATTATTTTAGAAAACGTATTGTCAAATGCTTTTAAATATACTCCTGAAGGAGGACAAATTGCTATTTTATGCAGTATGGATGAGACACACATTAAAATAGCGGTTAGTGACACTGGCATAGGAATGGATTCAGAAACCTTGGAGGCTTTAGATTCTAAAGAAAGGTTTGTTAAAAGTAGAAAAGGCCTACGGAAAGAAAAAGGAACTGGCTTAGGATTAAGTATCATAAACGATCTCATAGAAATTCATCATGGTAAATTAAATATTGAAAGTAAAGATGGTTCTGGAACTACTTTTAAAGTGGAGTTTCCAAGATTATGATAATTCAGAAATATACATTCTAATTATTTAATGGGTTATGTTTTGCCGCTCCTCCCGATTATTTATACCAACTCATACATTTTTCTAACTTTGCTGGAATAAACTCCTCAACATGAAAAATTCAAAACTAGTCTTTATTGTTTTGTTCAGCATTCTACTCTTAGGTAGACTACAAGCTGAAACAAACCAAGTAATCGACTCACTTTTGAATAAAATAGAGCTTTCGAAAAACGAGCAGAAAAAAATCGATTATTTCAATCAATTAGAAAAGCAGTTAAATAGTATTAATACCAATTAGAATAATAAATGAGCGTTAAAAGGTTTGCAAATATTGACATTATGAGTAATTGATTTTACAATTTTAGGATTAATTTTATCAATGATAAATTTGTGCAGCCAGTTTTTTACACCCTGAATATCTTCAAAGACTCTATTTTTATAGTGCTGCTTAACAAATGCCCACATTTTCTCACTAGGATTAAGTTCAGGC
>JADGDY010000164.1 GCA_016744655.1 Bacteroidales bacterium
ATCGGAGGATGGTAAATCTAGAAGATTGAGTTTTAAAGATAAGACTGTTTCAAATATTTTAAAAGGAGTGGAAGAATCTAAAGAAGTGCCTTTTAGCCGCGTGCTTTTCGCTTTAGGAATAAGATATGTGGGAGCCACTACAGCTCAGAAATTGGCCAATTATTTTGGAAACATGCAGGATTTGATGAAAGCCGATGTGGAAGAATTATTAAAAGTAGAGGAGGTTGGAAAGAAAATAGCGGAGTCTTTAGTGAAATATTTCGAGAACGAAGAGCATATCTATGAAATAGGTAGATTAGATTTTGCAGGTTTGCAAATGGAGCAAATAGAGGAGGAGTTTGTAGTGAGTGATAATAAGTTGGACGGGAAATCTTTCGTGGTGAGTGGCGTTTTCTCTCGTAGCCGCGATGAACTCAAATCTTTAATAGAGGAGTTTGGCGGAAAGAATGTTTCAGCATTGTCAGGAAAAACAAATTATCTTTTAGCTGGCGATAAAATGGGACCAGCCAAAAAGACAAAAGCAGATAAATTAGGTATTCAAATCCTTACAGAAGAGGAATTTAATGCAATGATTTCTTAAGTCAATGGAATAGAGACTTCAAAAGTACTTCCAATATCTGGAGTGCTGCTCACATCAATTTTTCCTTCTAATAAATCGATTGATTTTTTAAGAATAGAAAGTCCCATTCCAGTACCTTCAATATTTGTTACATTTCTTGCTCTATAGAATGAGCCAAATATCATTTTTAAGGTTTCTTCATTCATTCCAATACCTTCATCTGTTACTTTAAAATGAAATTTACCATCAGCAACATTTGCTGCAATATGAACAGTTTTTCCTTTATCAGAATATTTAAAGGCATTGGATAAGATATTGTTCAGAATCTGAGAAAATAGTTTCTTATCTGTTGAGATATCGTCCATTCCTTCTTGAACTTTCATGTCAATAGTATGATGTTTCCCAATTCCAATTTCTAATTTGAATTTCAGTTCTTCAAAATAACTATCTAAACTAAATTCATCTTTTATTACTTCATATCTTCCAGAGTCGAATTTTTCAATAATTAGGACATCATTTAGAAGTTCGAGTAGTTCATGAACACTGGTTTTTATCAGTTTGGTATGTCGGAATACTTTTTCCTTAGGTTTGTCACGATTGATCAAACTCTCCATGATTTCAGCAGAACTCATAATAGTAGTCATGGGTGTTCTAAACTCGTGAGAAATAGTAGTAACAATACGGCTTTGAAACTCGTTCAACTCTTTTTCTCTCGATAAAGACTTCTCCAACTGTTTATTTTTGTCCTCAATTTCTTTGGTTCTTTCCTGAACTTTTAATTCGAGGGCATCATTTAATTGAGCAAGCTCCTCTTGTTTTTCTTTTAATTCCACATCCACCAAATGTCTGGAATAGCCCATTTGCACAACTGTTCTGAGGGTATCTCTGGTGACAGGTTTTAATACATAACCAAAAGGTGCGGTTTTCAAAGCTCTATCAAAAACAGAATCTTCCGAGTTGGCGGTTACGTATATAACAGGGATGTTGTAATCACGGGTAATAATGTCTGCTGCTCCAATGCCATCTGTTGAACCTGGCATGTCTATATCCATAAGAACCACATCAGGCCTTAATTCTCCAACTTCCTTAATTACAGTGTCTGTATTGGTTCCAAGACCTACCATGTCAAAACCAATTCTTTTAACCGTGATGTTCATCATTTTACCCGATAAAGGGTCATCTTCCGCTACATATATGGATATTTTCTTTTCGAACATTTGCCTTTATTTTTGTCCAAATTTACTAATTTTTTTGATTTAAAATGACCTTAAGAATGGCTATTAAAAACTATTTATTTATTGGTTAGTAGTCACTTAGGTTTGTTGATAATGGTTCTTAATAAATGTTGAAAAATATATAACATACGCTAAATCAGCAGCATAGGGTGTTTCTATGTTTAAAACTTTGTTAATACTCTGTTAGTAAAATATTAAAGCTTAGATATGGATTAAGTAGATTTGATACATGCGAAATAGTACCATTCTGTTACTAAATAGATGGTAAGAAAACTGAAGCTATGGTTGTGTTAAAAAAGTCGATTATTCTGTTTGTCATTTTTTCCTTTATTTCCACCCAATGGATAAAGGCAAATGAGACAGCTATGTATAAAGGTCCCAATCTTGTTGGGAATATGCCAGATGATGGCGATTTTCTACCTGACACTGTAAATGTGTTTAATATCGCGAAAGATGTTAGTGAGATATTTATGAACGCTATTAATACTCCTGTTTATAATGATGTGTACGGTGACACAGAATTATTAAATACTATTTTTAACTCGAATTATACTTCAAACGACATTGGGCAAGCTTATCAAGAATCATTAAATCAGCAAATTAAAGCAAAAAAAGGAGATGTTGGACTAAATGTGAGAGGAGATTATACTGAGAATTTCACTCCTGGAATATCTGTTGATGAAGATCTTACTTTTAAAAGAAGATTTTATGTTGGTTTAGAATGGGATATTATAAAAGGTGGATTATTTGATGCTACAAATCAAATACACCAAATGAAAATGGAATCTATACTTAAGGAGTATGAAACCTTAGAGTATGCAGAACAAGAAAATTACAGGTACTTATTTAATTACATCAATTATATATTCAACGTAAAAAAAGTAACGGTTCTAGAGGAACGAAAACTATTAGTAAAGAAACAGTTGGAATTTACTAAAGAGCTATATCATTTGCGTTATGTTGGTTGGGAAAAAGTATTACAATATCAAGCTAAATTAGAGGATATCGATCAGCAGGTTTTTCAATTACAGAACTACAATAGACATATTCCTGCGAATATTCCCGATACGCTGTTGTCTAATTCAATGACAGCTGATGACTTGCCATTATTTGATGTGAACTTAGACAGTTTAATGAGGATTTATTACAATCATCATGCTGAAGATACTGTAACTCAAATTAAACTTGCCATATATAGAGATAACTTAAAATGGTGGAAAGATATTACTCTAAAACCATTTGTTAGATACAATATGTATATGGATGAGTTTAATATTTTCAAAAATTATGGTTCAGCTGGAGTTACTTTAAGGGTTCCACTTCGTTTCCATAATAAAGGAAAACTTATTAAAGCTCAACAGAATGTCTATCAATCGGAGCAAAATAAAGAACTTGAAGGTGGAGATAATGAGTTGGTAAATATATATGCTGAATTTGGATTTAAACTCAAACAAATAAAAGATCTTTATTATAGAAAGATGGTTAATGATGAGTTGATTAGAAAAGAATTGGTGAAAAAGGAATACAGAGATGTAGCTTTTAATCCAGTTTTTACTCTTGGGTTAATCGATGATAAAAAATCCATTGAAGCTGAAATTATCGATTTAAAAAAGCGTATGTATATCAACTTGGTTCGTCTTTCTTTTTACCTAGAAGATCGCACTCCTACTGATTTTATTACGGTACTTGAGCCTCAAGATTTCACGGGTAGATATAATGGAAGTGTAAAAATGTTTATCACAAAAGAAGATATAGACAAGCACAACCCTGTTGCTATTGCAAATTATCTCTGGAAAAATGATTTTGTTGATGTGATGTTAGAGTCAGAAGGCGACATGATCCCTACATACATGACTACTTTACTAGAGAAAACTCAATTGGCCAACACCTTCTTTTCTGTTATGAAAAGAGTTCCTTTAAATGGTGAATATCCAAATGTGAATGAGGATGTTAATCAAATATTAGAATGGAACCATCCACGTGTCATTGGGCTGCATTATGAAATGGAGTTACTTCAAGACAGTTTAAATGAGATTAGTGAGGTTGCTGTTAGCGATTGGGTAAATAGTATAACTCCTCAAGCTAGCAATGGACAAGTAAGATTGAGTATCGGTATCCCATCAGGTATGAATATAAGTTTGTTAAATAAGATATTCGATAAATTCGACTTAGTATATGTTCATGAACTTGGTATTCCAAATAGAAATAGAGTAGAACAGCGATACGAAACTGAATTAAACCTCGATAAAAACAGATTGGTAGTTTCATTAAGAGGAAACGATTTTGTAGACAGAATGCATCTAGAGAATTATATGGCCAATCTATTTGAGAATTCAGGGATTAGTAATTTTGCTTTTTCCGATTATGCCAGCATGATGAGTGTAGATTTTAAGACTTTTGAAAAAGGACATGAAATTGATCTACAACCGGAAGAATTAGTGGCAAGTGTTAGAGATCAAATTTATCATATTGAAGATAAAGAACAAGAGAAACAAGAATATCAAACTACAACCCAAAGTCAAACTCAGGTAATTGTTGAGGAAGAGGAAGTAGTTCAAGAAGATGTTATTCAGAATGAAGATTCAAATGAAGTCTATCGCATACAAGTTGCAGCAAGTAAGGTGAAACTAAGTGATAGTAAATTAGTGAAATTCAAAGCCGATAACATTCGAGAAATAGTAATAAATGGTTATTATAAATATACAATTGGTAATTATTCATCGGAAGATGATGCATCACAAGCTCTTGACAGATATAAATCTGAATCAGGAAATACAGGTGCATTTATAGTTACTTATTAAATTAAAACTTAGCCGCATGAAGCCGTTTAAATTTAAAACAAAAGCAACAGTTCTTAAAGGTGTTAAAGAAGAAGCGCCGAAAAAAAGAATTAATTGGGATAGGATCATATATTTGATACTTTTTATCATCATCATGATATCCATTATTTACTATGCCATTAGTAAAAGTTTTTATGTGAATGTATCAGGTCATGTTCATACTGAGCAATTCAGCGTGGGTTTTCCTGAGGATGTCTCCGTATTTGATTATTTTGTTAAAGAGCATGATTCTGTTTCTAAAGGTGACACATTATTCTATTATCGATTAAACCTATTAGAAGATGATAATGTAAACGATGTGGTAGCAGCTGTTATTACCAATAATAGCGCCGACTGGTATTTGAAAGAACGGCTTCAAACCCAGAAGAAAATCAATTTGAGTTATATTGAAATAGGTGATTTTAAAAATAATATTGCTAGGATTGAAAAAGAGTTAGAAAAAACTAGGAAAGAAGTTTATCTTGATGTGTATCCACAATCCGAATTAAAAAAATCGATGTTAGAGATAGATAAGCTTTATGTTGATATTCAAAAAACAGAAGGCGAAATAACCTATTTGAAGAAGTATTTATCACTTCTGAATTATTATGAACAACAAGCGAAATTAAATCAACCTGTTATTGCCTCAGGCGATGGCGATGTTTTATTATGGAATTATTATAGAAGCCCGGTTGATGGTATAGTAAGTAAAATATTTAATGATGCTGAAGAAGTTACTTATAAAAAGGACTTAGTGATGTTGATCAATGATTTTGAGAAAATATTTATTTTAGGATATATCGATCAAAAAGACATAGATCACTTTGAATTAGGTGAATCTTTAACAGTTAACTTTGCAAACGGTGATAGAACAGAAGGAATAGTAGATAAATTTTATATTAATACAGAAGAATTGCCATTAGACTTTGTGGAAGCAAAGGAAAGGTTTAAAAGAAGAGTGGTGGTTCGACTTGTCCCAGAGAATGAAGAAGTAGCTGATGAGTGGAAAAAACGTCATCTGTTTGAAGTACGTATTAGTAAGACTAGATACTTTTAAAAACCATTATTGAAGTATATTTCTATCACTCTCAAATTAATGAATTATGGCGAACGATCAATTTGGAAAAAAGGTACAAACACAAAGTAATAAAGAAGTTTTCTTTATTTCAGATTTTACAAATCTGGATATTAAGAAAGTGGTTATTAGCGATGTGATTATTTTGGATTATTCAAACAAAGAAGGATGTAGTGGTTTCTTAAATCAAATACGTTCATCATTTGTCGAGTCAATATATTTAACACCAGTTTTTATTCTGTCGATAAATGAAGAAATTGATTCATTTACTATGTCTTTAAGCGATGGAACGGTTCATAGTCTTCAAGAAGAAGCCTTTATAGGTCCTTTTCAAGCGATAGAGCAAAGGATAAGACAATTGCAATCTACCAATAATCAGGATCAAGAGATTAAAATACTGAATAAAATACTTAGATTCTATTATACTCGACAATCCAGAATGAAGCCTGTTATTTCTGCAGTTTCACATACAGGTTATTCTTTTCCATTGCTTTCTCTTCATTATCAAAATGTAAACACAGAAGAGAAGTTTGCAGTATTGGATAAATTAGTAAATAAAGAGTTTTTTAGGCCTCGTTATGAGGATTTAGTTCATCTATGTAATAACTGTTATTCTGGATTTCTAAATTATCGTGAAGTATGTCCTAAATGTGACACTTCAGATTTATATACAGAAAATTTAATTCATCACTTTGTTTGTGCTCATGTAGCCCCAGAGAGTGATTTTATCAGTGGAGACCAAATGGTATGTTCAAAGTGTAATAGAATGCTTAGACATATTGGAGTGGATTATGATAAACCAAGTTTAATATATACCTGTAATAATTGTGGGCATCATTTCCAAGAATCTATAATGCAAGCTTTATGTATGAGTTGTGAATCTGTACATAGTGTGGATAGTTTATTAGAAAGGAAAATTTACAATTATGAGCTTACCGCTTTAGGTGAGGAGTCTGCAATTGGAGGATTAGTTCCTACTGAAAAACAAGACTCTGAAATGGCCGGTTTTATTGGTTTCTCCACCTTTAATATTTTCCTTAAATACGAAATTGAAAGAATTAAAAATAGTGGTAAAACAAGTAGTGCTGGTAGCTTAAGTTTAAGAACGCCAGCAGCTTTAAGTAATTCCTTAGGAGTGAAGTATAATACTGTAGTTACAGAGGTTTCTGAGTTTATTAAAAATGCAACTTTAGCTACCGATATTCTAACATTCATCAACAGTAATACTTTCTTAATTATTTCACCTGATAATGACAAGTTTAGATTAGAGAGTTTGTTGAATAACATAAGACCTGTTGTACAAAAACTTATCGACAGCAATATAGATGAAGCTAATATTGTAGTTAAGATTAAAGCGGAGAATATAGACAGTACAAAAAATCATAATGATTTAATTAATAGTTTGTTAACTAATAACGGAGTTGGCTAATGGTTTATACCTTTTGGGATGAGTTTTTTTGGTACTGGTACTCAAATGGTTTTGAGAAAGTTTTCAGTATCTTCTGGTACTTCTTTTTATTGGAGGCTCCACGTTTCTTGTTGATGGATTTTGTTGTTCTTTTTGTGTATTTGCGCAAACGAAATTCCATGAAGACGATTAGGGAAAAAGCCAAGCGTGAGTTTTTAATGGAGAATCCACTTATTTCGGTTATCGCTCCAGGTAAAAATGAAGGAAAACACATCTATAAGCTAGTTAACTCTCTCAACGAACAATCCTATCGAAATATTCAAATAGTAATTGTCGATGATGGTTCTGATGATGATACATATCTCATTTGTAAGAGCCTTTACGATAATGGATATATTGATGTTTTTTTGCGTAATGATGATAGAGGTGGAAAGGCCTCTGCTGCAAATTTAGCTCTTCGTTATGCAACTGGTAAGTATATTGTCCACTTAGATGCCGATTCTTCTTTTGATTCGCAAGCCATCGAAAATATTATTCTTCCTTTCTATATTAACAAGAATGTAGGTGCTGTTGGAGGAAATATTAAGGTGAGGAATTATGATAAAAATATTTGTACATCTGTTCAAGCTATAGAGTACCTACAAACCATTTCTATTGGTAGAATGGTGACTTCTTATTTAGGGATCTATAAAATCATTTCTGGTGCTTTTGGTGCCTTTAGAAAAGATATTTTGGATAGAATTGGCGGATGGGATATTGGTCCTGGATTAGATGGAGATATCACAGTGAAAATTCGAAAACTAGGATATAAAATTGATTTTGAACATACGGCAGTAGGATTAACCAATGCTCCAGAAAAGTTTAGAATTCTTTCTAAGCAAAGATTAAGGTGGAATAAATCACTAATACGTTTTCGCTTAAGAAAGCATAAAGATGTTTTTATGCCTGATGCGCGATTTAATTTTAGTGATTTCTTTGCACTATTCGAGAATATCTTTTTCAACCTTGTTCTTGATGTTATTTGGTTTTTCTATATCATTAACATTATCATTGTCAATGTAGATTTTCTTGCGTTCATTATTCCATTAAAGATTATGCTTTATGGGTTTGCAAGTCTATTACAATTTATCGTAGTATTAATCCTTTCAGAAAGGTGGAGACAGGAAATAAAACTCATTTTCTTTATTCCTTTGATGATGATATATAATGGATATTATATGAGGGTTATTAGAACGATGGCTTATATTAAAGAGATATTCTTCTTGTCTTCCTATAAAGACCCATGGAACCCCCAAAAATCTTCACAAAAGGCTCAAGAGTTTGGGCTGTAGAGAGTGTTGTTATTCTCAGTTTTTCGTTTTCTTGAAGTAATTGCTAAACTAGTATTCGAAATGCTGCAATGAATTTATTCTGTCAAATATGGAATACTAAAACTCATTTTAGTACCTACTCCTAGTTCTGATTCTAGCCATATTTCGCCACCAAGAAGTTCCGTACAGGCTTTAGAAATTGCTAATCCTAAACCTGTACCACCAAACTCTCTACTGATAGAAGGGTCTGCCTGCATAAAGCGCTCAAAGATGATTTCCTTTTGTTTGTCATCAATTCCTATTCCTGTATCCTCAACACTAAAAACTACTTGTTGATCTTTCAATTCATAGGCAATAGTTATTTTTCCTTCTCTCGTGAACTTCAATGCATTTCCAATTAAATTGTTTAGGATTTGTTCTAATCTTATTGTGTCGGTAATCACAAGATCATTGTCGTTATTGAATCCAAATATAAGTTCTATTTCAATGTCCTTAATTTGTTGTGAGTCTAATTCACTTTTAAAAGCGATATACTTTTCTTGAAGAAGAACATTTAAATGGCATTTATCTTTACTAATGTTTAGTTGATTGGCATGGATTTTTGAAATATCTACAATGTCATTAATAATATGTAATAGATGATGCGCACTTTTATTTATAATTCCAAGAAACTGATCCCTCTCTCTTATTTCTGTGCTAGGCTCTTTTACCAACTCTGAAAACCCGAGAATAGCATTCATAGGAGTTCTGATTTCATGACTCATATTTGCCAAAAAGGCAGATTTTAATTTATCATTCTCTTCAGCCTTGTTTTTTGCTTCAATAAGCTCATTTGTTATTCTAATATGTTCACTAACATCTCTAGATACTGCGATGATAACTTTTTCTCCAAAGAATTGTCCAGGCGATAAAACTACTTCCTTTGGGAAAATACTTTTATCTTTTCTGAGTCCCCAAAAACTAATCACGTTTTGTTCTCCATTATAAGCCTTTTCTACAGCTTCTTTCACTGCATATAAATCATTCATACCAGGAGCAGATAAAATAGCTGGAGATTTTCCAATGAAATATGAAAAATCATAGCCATAAGTATGGACAGCCGCATCATTAACATATTTAAAATTACCATCTTCATCTAGTATGTAAATCATCTCAGAAATGCTTCCTAAGATGTTCCTATAAGTGTTGTGCGACTCAATGAGTTTCTTTTTATTGGTTACTTTTTCACTAATATCATGAATGATATGTAGGATACTTGGTTGCTGATTAGAAATGATATAACTTTCGTTAATATGAACATTTATATTTTCACCTTTCCTGTTTTTGTGAACATACTTGTGTTCTTCCGATTGATTAATACAAACACTATTTATTTTTTCATCTACATCTTTATCTTCAAGTGTGTTAATGTCATAAATCTTTTTGGACATTAACTCTTGTCTGCTGTACTTATAAAGCTGTGCCGCTGCATAATTCGCAAAAGTAATTTCTTTTGTAAATGGATTTATGGCAAGCATAGCTGCAGAGTTTTGTTCCAAATAATTTCTGAATTGTTTTTCTGAGCTACTCACCTTTTGACGTTCGATGGTGAGCTGGTCAATATTTGCTTTTAATTCAATTTCTAAACTCTTACGTTCTGTAATATCAAAAGCAGAACCAATGGCAGCTGGTTGTCCCATATAGTTAATTGGAGAGGCTGCAAACTCCACCCACTTTTCAACTCCTGATTTTGTGATAATCTTGAATTCATAACTTTCTTCTGGAGAGTTGTTATCAAGTCTATTGATACCTCTGCTTCTCACCATCTCAATGTGATCTGGAGAAATGAGGAACCAGAATGCTTTGTCTTTTAAATCTTTAAATGAGTAGCCAGTAATTTTCTCGAAAGATTGATTGGTATAAATGTATTTTTGACTATAGATAAATATGGCGGCAGATGCAGAATCAGTTAGTGCTTTAAATGTTTGTTCTGATTCTTCTAGTCTTAGTTTTATCCAATCAGAATTGGTAATATCAATTGAACTGATGATGATATGATCACTATT
>JADGDY010000165.1 GCA_016744655.1 Bacteroidales bacterium
CCTGCAGCAATACCACAGCTACCTAATCCTACTATAACTTGTGTCTTTTCCATATTATGAGGCGTTTTTCTCGTTCAACTTAATTTCTCTAATCACTTTAGAAGCAGCTTTTCCATCTAAATTACCATAGGTTTCGTCGCCTATCATCATTACAGGAGCTAAAGAGCAACATCCTAAACAAGCAACCGATTCTAGCGTAAACATATTGTCTTCGGTGGTTTCACCATCGTTTACTCCTAAAGTATCTTGTAAGGCAGAGGTAAGGGCTTTTGCATTTTGCACGTGACAAGCAGTACCATGACATACTTTTACAATATGCTTACCTACAGGCGCCAATCGGAATTGGGCATAGAAGGTAGCCACACCATACATATCAGATAATTCTAATCCAGTTTCGGATGCAATTTTTAAGAATGCTTTTCTAGGTAAGTAACCAAACATTTCTTGGGCTCCTTGTAATAGAGGAATCATGGAACCTTTTTTGCCTTTATATTTTTTGATGAGCGGGTCGAGTCTGAAAAGCTCTTCGGCTTGTGCTAGACCATTTTCTTGTTCTGCTCTTATTCGTGATATTCTCATAGCGAAAAAAAGTATTTATATGTGTTGAAACTCAATTGATTTTTGATAAAGATATTAAAAGGGCTTTATGAAATAAAGACCAGAAAGGCATATCAGGAATTTATATCAATTCTAAATAATGTTAAGGATGTAATTGCAAGGATAATAGGTTGTTGCATAGGTATGGGAGGGTTTTGTTCTAAATAGAACTGAAAAATTGAGAATGGGGGAATTGGGTTTGTGGTATAGGGATATCTCGTAAAATATCAGGGAAATACTGAGGGGATGGAAAGCTATTGAATAATGACTTTTCCGGAATAGAAGTTGTGATTGGAGTGTGCATTGTAAAAATACAAACCTGAAGGGATAGATTTACAGTTCCATATGAGTTCAGAGTTTCCTTCTAATTCTTCGATGAATTCTCCTTTTGTATTGTAGATTTGAATTTTAATCTTTTCATTCTCGTTTATTGAGAAACGAACGTGTTCTGAGGCCGGATTAGGAGAAACAACAATTCCTCTTTTATCAATAACTTCATCATTTCCCAACAATACATCACAATCACCTGTTGGACAATAATAAGCGAGGTATGGTGGATAATTGTCTTCTTTTACATAAATTATCATTAGCTCGAACAAACCACCTTCATGCCCAATTCCTTCGAAATAGGGGTGGTTACCTAAAGGAGTATACATTCTGGTAGGTTCTCCAAATAGATTTGTCTCGTGGATGAAGCCAAGAGTAGTCATGGATGGTAGCATAGTACAAAAATCAATTGTATCACCAACTAGAGGGGAAAAATCATACATCAGGTATTCTTCGTTTATTGGACAATATAAGTCTTCATTTTCCAAAAGTCTAATTGCATAAACCTTTCGTTGCTCAACATGATCTCTAATTAAGCCAAACAACTGATAATTTGTAGCTCCAGCAAATGGAGGCTGTAAATCTTCTGTGACAACCAATTCACGTCTATATACTTTGTTATATTCCAAACCTCCTACTACAGTGTCGCCAGTCATATGATAATCATAGATGGTTTCTACATTACCATTTCCCCAGATATCATAGTAGACCACAATCCAATGTTTGTTTTCTCCAGTTAATGGGTAGTATTCCTGAGCAAAAGAATTATTAATAGAAAACTGAAATAGAATAGAAGAAATGAAGATGGTGAGGAGTATATTTTTCATGGGAAAAGATTTTATTCTGACTGTTTATGTAGCAAATATACTTAAATTAAGCTTGCTTCGAAATGTTTTCCCAGTACATTTTCGAAAACCAGAACTCTTAGTCCCCAATCTCAATCCTAACTACATCATCAACCTGTAAACCCAATAAGCCTGCGGCACGGCCTCTGTTCTGTGCAATTTCGAGGAGGTTGTCAGAACCAAATAAGGCTACTAATTCACCTTCTACCACATCACTATAGCTGGTGTGTATTTTATTGATTTTATACTTTCCAGCTCTGAGTAAAATATTGAATGGTTTTCCTTGTACCATATCTTGAAATAGCGTTTCAGAGATATTGGTAACGATGTTTTCGTAGCGGTCAATATAAATCACTTTTCCTTTGATGACGCCTGTTTCGGTAACCGGCTGAAAAGCCATTCTATTAGTCAAATCAGGTAGCTTATCACCAAGCTCTGTTATAGGTTCTTCTTTTATAATATGCAAAGCAGCTTGAACAAAAACATCTTTGGTAGAAAAAGTATAGCGGTTGGAAGTTTGAATGATGTCTATTTCATAGATTTCTTCCGGAACCTCATCAAACATCAGCGAGAAAATACCATTATCTGCTCCAATAAAATAATGCCCTTGGTGCTTAATCAAAACATGAGGATGCTCCAAAGAAGCTTCTGAGTTGACACCTACAATATGGATGGTTCCATCAGGGAAATTATTCCAGGTGTTTCTTAAAATATAAGAAGCCTCGTTTAAGTCAAAGGGAGTAATCTCATGTGTGATATCAACAGTTTGAGCTTGGGGAATATACTTTAAAATAGCCCCTTTTACCGATGCCAAATAGTGATCTTTAATTCCCCAGTCAGTTGTTAATGTGATGATAGGCATGTCCGCTTAAATTTGATGTTTAAAGACCAAAGATATTAATAATTCGGATTGCCAAACTTCAAAAAATGGATTGTGATGAAGAATGAATTGTTGATAACGGAAGCGAATAGTTGGAAGTTTGAAGCACGAAGCTTGAAGAGGTAAAAGTGCTTGTTTTGGGAGTTTAGCAGAATTTTTCAGTTTACATAACTGGAAAGGTTTGTTTGAAGTTGGAAGTACGAAGCATAAAGTAACTCCGTGCTTCGTACTTCGAACTCCCAACTTCTTCCTTATTTCTCCACCTTAGACAAAAGAACAATCCCAGCCTCAGTATTAATCTCAATCTTCCCATTCACCACAGTATAATAATCATGGGTATAGCCGTCCATTAGTAAATCGCCATTGCTATAATAATCTTTTACATCAACAGAGAATTTTTCTTTGGGGAGGTCTAGACCGACAATTACTCTATCTTGTTTGCTGCCCTTTACATAGGAGCGCATAAATACATATGGTGTATTATTGAGCATTTTGTGTTCTCCAGCTCCAACAGCAGGATGAGCTTTTCTGAATTTCCCTAGCTTTTGCCAATGTTCTAATAAGTTCTTATCGTAATTATCATCCCAAGTCATAATGCTTCTTAGGTTTACATCACCTTCAGCGCCTTCGATAATGAGTGGACGAGCAATTTCATCACCGTAGTAAATTTGAGCTTGGCCAGGACAAAGCAATAGCTTGGTGGCTGCTTCATAATTTCTTTTTCTTTCCTTATCGAATGGCCAGCTGTCATCATGAGAGCTCACGTAATTCATAAAAGTAACTTCATTCAACTCACCAGAATTGAGAAGTGTAGCGTAGTTAGAAAAAAGTTCCTCATAGCTTTTATTGGCATCGCCTTTAAATCCGAAATTGATTTGGCTATCAAAACCATTGGCAAAATAATCTACTTTTTTATCACCAAAATCATAGATTCTACCACTATTGGCATTATAGCCATAAGTTTCAGCTAGCATAAAGAAATCTTGATTTTCTTGTATGGCTTCTGGGTTATTGGCTTTCCAATCCTCGAAAGCTTTTTGTGCTTCTTTGGCTAAATCAGCCCAAACATCGGCTTCTGTATGTTTTACGGTGTCTACTCTAAAGCCATCAATTCCAAACTTGCGGATATAATCTGTTATCCATTTAATGATGTAGTATCTAGGGGTTCTAGGGTATCCTGTTCTAGCGAAGAAGGCATCTAACTCGTCTAGCTCTTTTTGCTTTCTGCCTTGTTTTTCCCATTTTTTGAGGAGGGCTTCGGGAATTTCAACCTCCTCCGTTTGCTCAGTTTTCACATCTGGAAGATTTTTCACCAAAGTACAGAAGACAGTTGAGTTATAGTCTTTATATTCACATTGTGGCTCGGTTCTTACCCAATCCGAAGGCCAAACAGGGTCTTTTTCAGTAACTGGTCCGGTGTGGTTAATAATCACATCCATTAATACTCTTATGTTTTTGGAATGAGCAGCTTTCATCAATTCAGCTAAATCTTCCTCTGTTCCAAAGTTAGGTTCCATGCTGGTCCAATCTTTAATCCAGTAGCCATGAAAAGCATAGGTGTTTCCTTGTCCCTCGTTAACAGCTCCATGGATTTGCTCGTTAACTGGCGAAAACCAAATGGCATCTACTCCAAGCTGATTAAAATAACCCTCCTCAATTTTTTGAGTAATTCCTTTGATGTCACCACCAGTGAATTGGCGCAATTCCTTGGCATCGTCTTTTCTGCCAAAGTTATTGTCATTACTGGTATCGCCATTGTTAAACCTGTCGGTCAGCATAAAGTAAACCGTAGCATTATTCCAATCGAAGTGAGGTGTTTTTTCATGGTCTTCAGGAGCAAAAATTGCAGTCATCATACTCACATAAAGAAGGATATTTGTAATAAACATGTATGTAAATTTTATGGGTTATTGGACAAAAGTAGGTGATTTTTTCTGATTCTAAATCATTAAACCATAGGTATTTTTAAGCAAACGATTGCGGAGATTTATAGGTTTTGGATGATTTTATTTGAGAATTTTTAAGGGTTTTATAATGAAATGCTTGGTGAAAAGCGATTATCTTTGTATTTTGGATTAAACACTATATCCTTATCAATGAAAGATTTAAAAACTACGAATATATTATTGCTTTTTATAGTGATACCTTTAGGATTCTATCTTTTAAAGATATTGTCATTTATCTTTATACCTCTTATATTTTCCATGTTTATTGCTATGCTGTTTCTTCCGCTGATGCGTTGGCTATCGAGAAAAAAAGTGCCAAATCCAGTAGGAGTGTTGATTGTTGTTTTAATCATCGTTGGATTTTTAAAAATGGGTGGTGAAGTGGTTCAGCTAACTACTATCGAAATAAGGGCAACACAGGAAGTTTTTATGGTAAAAGCTGAATCTAAACTTATTGATTTAGTGGTTAGCATAGAGTCGTTTTTTGGGATTGAAAGGATTCAGGGCGAGAGTGTTTTAAAGCATTACCTCCCTGATGAAGATTTGATGAAGAATTTTGGTTCTACTTTTGATTTTCTGCGTTCTACTCTGTCCATGACCTTAATGACCGTGTTTTTTGTTGTATTGTTACTCTCTGAATCTTTTAATTTTGAGAAATTATTAAACTCCACCATCTTCAAGCGAAGGCATACCTCAGTAAAGACTTTCATAAAAATTGAAAAAGACATCCTTAAGTTTGTTGTGGTGAAATTTGTAATTAGCCTATTTACAGGGATAGGGTTTGGTTTGGCTTGCTTGTTTTTCGATGTGAGTTTCCCATTGTTTTGGGGCTTATTTGCCTTCCTTATCAATTTCGTTCAAATGGTTGGTTCTGTAATTTCAGTGGTATTATTATCTCTATTTGCTTTTGTGGAACTCGACCCAACTGGAACTTTATTGTTTTTCATTATTGTGATTACTGGTGTTCAAGTGTTGATGGGAGGTGTTTTGGAGCCTATTTTTATGGGAAAGACATTTTCTTTAAATGTGGTTACCGTTTTGGTTATGCTGATGCTTTGGGGATATATCTGGGGAATCCCCGGATTAATCATGTCTATTCCT
Source organism: Bacteroidales bacterium (assembly GCA_016744655.1). Lineage (GTDB taxonomy): Bacteria > Bacteroidota > Bacteroidia > Bacteroidales > UBA12170 > UBA12170. The sequence continues at coordinate 5,697 of JADGDY010000165.1, forward strand.
ATCACTGTTTTTCTTAAAATTCTATTGGAGCAAAATCCCAAAACACTATTAATTGCTGATTTGATGTCAGGGAATAATAATGGTATTTCTTTTAGAAAAAAGAAATAGGAACAACCTTCACACTTAAGTTTTCTTTGTTTTAATCGAATTGAAAAAATCTGTTATTTAGACCGATACTAAATCAATGTCCTAAAAATCAGCATTGTTAATAAAATAACAATAAAGATTCTATATTTGAGCATTGCATAATTAAATATTTGGCTTTGAATACAGAAACAAAAATACTATCAACATCTATTTATTCTACTGTAACAGTTGTGACTTTGCATATGTGGATTTTTGTTTGCAAACCTCCTATCTCATATTTCTATAATTCTGTATCAAACCCAATAGTCGATTGAATGAAAGCCTAAGTTGATGAAGCTTTTTTTTAGCTTCAGACGACTTCTATCATATAAATACATTCAAAACCCTGAGCTGTCTACTCGCATGGACAGCTCACAAATTATGAAGCTATGAAATCATTCGACGACATTATTAATTCTTTACATGTGGATTTTAGACCTCAATCCAGAACACTTATTGACCTAGGAATCTTACTTTCGAAAGCATATTCAGTTCTCGGAAATGAGAAGTTTAAGGAGTACACCCGATTCCAAAAAAACAATTCCGTTTTACACACTCAGAATAAAATCATAAAGGGATTGATTAATGAACTTAGTGAAGTCGATATAGATAGTTCTTGCACTTTTAAGGTGAAAAGTGAGGGGATTGAGCGGTTTATAAAGGACATTAGAACCTTAGAGTTAGAGAGTCAAAAAGGAGAAATTGAGGAGGCTTTTATAAAGTCATTCAACTTTGGAGAATTGAAAGCACAGCTTTTATATCTGGTTTATACCTCACGCGAAGGTTTGATTCGTTTGAAAAAGAAAATGGTTTTAGGTAGAATTGCTGAATTGGATGATAAAGATGAGCGATTGGAGTATTTGGATTCATTGATTACCCAAATGAAGAAGAATGATAATCATTATGACGAAGTTCAATATACTTCCCTCATAAAATTTATCGATTGTGAATTAACAAAATGGACACGAGTAGTGGAAAATGCCAACGATTTTAAAAGCTTTTCTTCCAATCAAGAGCTTCACGATTTTATGGTTGATATGATTAGAAACAAACTGGAGCCTTCTATCCGCAAAGAAATGGGGTTTCAGAATTTCTGGCGCGATAAAAACATGAGTTCACAAACCAAAGAGAATGAATTTTATCCATATATCAAGAGTGTTTTAGAGCCTCTTTGTAATAATCGAAATATTAGTATCGAAAGTGAAAATGTAGTGGCTAATGGTAGAATTGATTTAACATTCTCTAGCTGTTCTTTCAAGGTGTGTATGGAGATTAAGAAAGCACACAGAAAAGATGCTGTGGAAGCTGTTAATACTCATTTTACAGATTATATGGGACAGCAAAAAGCTGAATATGGGATATTTCTCTTGTTATGGTACAAATGCGAATCTAATTTCGAAAAGCCTAAACAATACCACGACCTCAATGAAATGATTGCTGATATCGTAATAGAAAGTGATGATAATCAATATCAGATTTTAGGGATAGAATGTACCAAGCCTAATTGCTTTGCTAAAAACGAACTGAAATTTGAACTCTCTGAAATGTATAACTAAAAGTGACACAGTTCTAACGAACAGTGGATTTTAGCTTGAATTAATAAGCAGCTCAGGAGCTACTCTACTCGTATGTGTAACACAGTTCTCCTGAACTGTGATTGTAGATTTGTATTTTGCCCTGGTGAATTGATTTACTTTTCAGCAATATCATAAGCCATTAAAGCTTGGCCATGACGAACATATAATACCTTATCCTTTATTACGGGATGCCCCCAATGTGGGCCCTTCCCATGTGGAATTCTAAATGAACTAATCACTTCAAATTTCTCTGGGTTTGGTTCTAGTATTCCTATGTGTCCACGCTTTTCTTCATAGATATAGAGGAGGCCATCAGCAAAAATGATATTCCCTTTATTCTTCCACTTCTGAACGTATTTAGCTTCGCCTGTTTTCCAATCTATACAACACCATTCACCATTGGAATTATTTATCCAATTGGAACCATAAATATGTTCATCAACCAATACTACACCACCAAAGTGCACATCTAGAATGGAGTCGGTCCACATTAAATCAATTTTTCTGAAATCATCAGACAATTGAAACATGGCTCCAACGTGATTATAGCCACTAGTAACATAGAGTTGGTGATCTTTATAAACTGGATTATTGGTATTGATTCTGCTGGCCCCAGCACTATTCCACAAAGCATAGGCATCTTCATCATCAATCCATGAATAATTGTGTTTGAAGAGAATTTCACCATTATCAACGTTCACGCCAAATACATCATTAGATAAAACATTAATAGCTATCTTCATTCCGTTTTCTTCAATGAGAATGGGAGAGGCGTAAGCTGCAGTATCGTTTAAAGTTTCTGTTTGCCAAATGGTTTCACCAGTATTTTTATCCAAGGCTACCATATTGGTTTCATGTCCTCCAACACTCACAAGAACTTTATCGTCAACCACCAGTAGCGATTCAGAATACCCCCATTGTCCAGTCTTGCCCTTGAATTTATCAAAAGCATTTATCTTCCATATTTCATCGCCATTTGTAGCATCGAAACAAGCAACCCAGCAATATCCGCTCTGAACATATAATCTATTATCGATAAGAGTAGGAGTACTTCGGCTATCAGAAAATGATTCCGTCCAAGCTTCACCAATAGCTTGTCTCCATTGTTCTTGTCCAACTTTGTTAAGGGCTAAAACATAATCTAAAGTATCCACCAATCCAGTTACATAAATAAACTCTTCTCCTATTACAGGCGAAGAATACCCGGTAGGTAGAGAATCATTATACCATAATAAATCAGGTCCTTCCTCAGACCATTGTTTTAAAAGATTAGACTCCTCAAAGATTCCATCTCTGTTGGTGCTTCTCCACTGAGTACTTACTTGTGCAGAAATAGAAATAGAAAACAAAATAAAAAGACTTAGACTAATAAGGTTTTTCATGATTAATAAGATTTTCAATAATGTTTATATTTGTATGCGAAGCTATATTATTTTTTGCATTTGGCAAAGAAGAGATATTTTATTGATTATTTAAGTGATAGAATATTAGGGAGGTATACTTGTTTAGATGTTTTAGTTTATTTGCTTTCTAGATTTAAAAAGTTTAAACTATTTAGAGCTTCTGAAAGAATTATATATTTGTGATGTGGAATGATAAAGCCAATTGATATGACAGAAAAGGAAAAGATGTTAAATGGAAAACCTTACCAAGCGTTTAGTAAGGAATTAACTGAAGAAAGAAGGAATGCAAAAATAAAGATTTACGAATTCAATGCATTGCATCCCAATGAAAGTGATAAAGGAAAAGTAATCTTGAAATCTTTACTTGGTAAGTCTGGAACGGGTTTTCATATAGAAGCACCTTTTTATTGTGACTATGGTTATAATATCGAAATCGGGAGTCATTTTTTCTCTAATTATCATTTGGTAATTTTAGATTGTGCTAAAGTTAAAATGGGTGATCATGTTTTTATTGGCCCAAACGTGGGAATATATACGGCAGGTCATCCCCTTAATGCAGAACTTAGGAATCAAGAATACGAACATGCTCATCCTATTACTATTGGTGATAGTGTTTGGATAGGAGGGAATGTAGTGATAAATGGAGGAGTCCATATAGGTGACAATTGCGTAATAGGCTCAGGTAGTGTGGTCACTAAAGATATTCCTGCTAATAGTTTGGCAATGGGGAGTCCTTGTAGAGTTGTACGAGCAATAACCGAGAAAGATAGGAGTGAGTATATGGTGGGGCTAGAAGGATAAATGCACGAAGCATGAAGCGTGAAGAACGAAGACAGAACACATCGTTCATCCAGCATCCATCTCTCTCTATTTCTTCCCGCCTTCAAAACGATGAATAATACTAGCTATTGTAGAATCTCCTGTTACATTTACAGTAGTTCTAAGCATATCTAGCGGCCTGTCCACTGCGAATATTAGGGCAATTCCTTCACTTGGAACACCGATTGCTGTGAGGACAATCACCAACATTACGATTCCAGCACCAGGAACTGCAGCAGAACCAATACTGGCCATAGTTGCAGTTAAAACGATAGTTAATTGCTGACCAAAATCAAGATCCATCCCAAAAGCAGAAGCAATAAAAACAGCAGCGACAGCTTGATATAAACTGGTTCCATCCATGTTGATGGTAGCACCAATAGGCAATACGAAACTACTCACTTGATTTGATACTTTCAAGTTTTTCTCACAACACTCCATTGTAACCGGAAGTGTAGCAGCAGATGAACTTGTGGAAAAAGCCAGAAGCTGAGCTGGAGCAATCCCTTTATAGAACTGGTGAAGCTTAACCTTAGTAAATAGTTTTACTAATATTGGATAGAAACCAAATATGAGAAGAAGGAGTCCAATAACCACAGTCATGCCATAAAGCCCAAGTGCTTTAAATAAAGCGACATCACCTTTCATATCTACAATGATGGTTCCTAGCAAAGCAAATACTCCTATTGGAGCAAATTCCATAATTAAATCTATCACTTTTAAAATCACCAAGTTCATGCTATTGAAAAAGTCTCTGACAGGTTTGGTTTTGTCTTCTGGCAAAAGAACAAT
>JADGDY010000166.1 GCA_016744655.1 Bacteroidales bacterium
TGGCTAAACTATATGGTATTGGTGCTTCTATTGTAATTGTTGGAGCACTTTTTAAAATTACTCACATTCAGGGAGCTGATATAATGCTTGGTGTTGGACTGATCACTGAAGCTGTTATTTTCTTTTTCTCTGCTTTTGAGCCTCCACACGTAGAACCTGATTGGAGTTTGGTTTATCCAGAATTAGCAGGTATGTATCATGGGGCTGAAGACCTAGGTGATGAACTTCCAGAGTTTATGGAGGATGAACTAGAAGAGGAAGAAGATCTTTCAGTAAGTCAACAACTCGATCAAATGTTAGGAGAGGCTAATATAGGGCCTGAATTAATAGGTAGTCTAGGAGCAGGCTTACGAAACTTGAATGACACTGCTTCAAATATGAACAAATTTACTGATGCTGCTGAAGCAAATACTGAATTTGTAGATAATGTAAAGGGCGCATCAAACTCTGTTACGAAATTATCGAGTACTTACGATAAAGCTAGTGATGCTTTAATTTCAGATATCGAATCAACTGAGGCTTATCATAGTAATATAAAATCTGCAAGTACTGCTGCAGCTAGTTTATCTGAGTCGTATTCTAGTGCCGCTGAAGCTATGCAGAATGATGTGAGTGCAACAGGTGTTTTTAACCAAAGTGTTAGAGATGCTGCTGAAAATGCATCTGCATTAGCGAATGAATATAATAACTCTATTGAAACTCTACGTCAATCTTCAGAAGCATTGAACTTCAGTGGTATTGATGGTGGGAATTATAACGATGAACTTAAAAAGATTTCATCTAACCTAAGTGCTTTGAATGCTGTTTACGAATTACAATTACAAAATTCGAACGATCAGGTTGAAGCAACTGCTAAGATTCAAGAATCTATGAATGAATTCTTAAATAAACTGAATACATCAATTAGTACTACTCAACAATATGAGGATGGTGTAGCTGTTTTAGCTAAGAATGTAGAATCATTGAATCAGGTTTATGGAAATATGCTATCTGCTATGAATGTAGCACCTAAAGCATAAGTGCAAATCTTTTAAATTAAAAACTAATGGCTGGATTTAAAGAAACGCCACGGCAGAAAATGATCGGAATGATGTATTTGGTGCTAACTGCTCTGTTAGCGCTTAATGTATCAAAGGAGATCTTAGATGCCTTCATCATCGTAAACGATAGTGTAGAAAAAACTAGTGAAAATTTTTCTGCAAAAATTGCCACGCTCCATGATGATTTCGGTATGCAATACCAAATGAACAAAGAAAAGGTAGGCCCTTTTTATCATAAATCGGAAGAAGCAAAAGACTTAAGTCAAGATTTAATTAATTATATCGATTCTGTTAAATTTGTATTAATTGCAAGAGTAGATAAGATTCCTGTTGATTCTGCAAAGGTTACGAACTTAGCTGATATTAAAGCGAAGGATAATTATAATGATCCTACTTCTTATTTGATAGGGGGTGAAGGAATGAAAAACGGAGAAGGTTATACCATGATGAATAAAATCAATGAGTATAAAGTTCAAATGTTGGAATTAATTCCTGAAGCTGAAAGAGAAATACTTAATATTGGTTTAGAGACTGATGGAGATTATAGAAACACAAGTAAACAAAAACAAGATTGGGTTGAATATAATTTCTACCATACCATTTTAGCTGCTGATGTTACTATTTTTAACAAGATCGTAAATGAGGTTCGCAACGCAGAATATGATGTAGTTAGTCATTTATATCAGGGTATATCAAAGGAGGATTTTAAAATTAGTAGAATCGATGCGAAAATTCTTCCTGAGTCTAGAATCCTTTTCCAAGGTGATGAATTTAATGCTGAAGTATTTGTAGCTGCTGTTGATGAGAACTCTCAACCAACTGTTAATTATATAATGAACGAAAGTGAGTGGAATGACAATTTTATTGCAAATTCTGTTAAGCTTGAAGGAGATAGTGGTTATGTGAAAATTAATTTCAAAACTGCTGGAATGAAGCCTGATGAGTATAAATTTGCAGGTAGAATTGGTATTAAGAAACCTAATGGTGGTGATTATGAATATCATTCATTTAGTTCTAGTTTTCATGTTTTAGAACCGTCTGCAAACGTTGCTGCTACTAAGATGAATGTATTTTATCGTGGTGTTGATAATCCAGTTAGTATTTCAGCAGCTGGAGTGCCTGCATCAAAATTAAAATATAGTATTGTTGGAGATGGTGCAATAACTGAGACAGCTGAAGGTTTAATGGTTAAAAACTTAAAGAAGCGTACAGTTCAAAGTGTGACTATTAAAGTATTTAGTGAAGATGGTAGTGAACGTAAGGAATTAGGGGAACAAGTATTTCGTGTAAAAGATTTACCTCCTCCAAATATTAATGTAAGAAACATGTCAAAAGGTGTTGTCGCTAGACAGAGTTTATTAGCTAATCCTTATTTACTTTGTGAGTTGCCTGAGTATGTTAATTTCGAATATAAATATCAGGTAACAAGATTTACAATGAGCATCGTAAAGAATGGAGATAACTTTGATAAACAAGCCAGTTCTCCATACTTAACAGAGGATATGAAGAGTTATATTCAATCTGCTCGTAAAAATACAATGTTGGTATTTTCAAACATTGAAGTACAGGGGCCTATTGAGAAAATGTCGGTACCGAACTTTGCTGTAAAACTAAATTAAGAAATTATGAGAAAAGTATTTCAAATTATATTATTAGTTGGTATTTCCATGTTTATAGGAAGTAGTGCCTATGCTCAAGTTATTGGTGGAAGTAGTCAATCTTCTTCAGTTTCGACCCCACGTGATGATATATTTGATCATATTCATACTGAATTCAAAAAACCAATTCCTTATAGCCCATTGCGTCAGGCTGATGTAATATATAGTAAGCGTGTTTGGCAAATTATTGATTTCAGAGAGAAAATCAATCAGCCTTTCTATTATCCAATTAAGGAACATTTACAATGGAAAAGTTTTATAACTGTGATATTGGAAGCTATACGTTCTGGTGAATTAACTGCATATGATGCTGAAGTAGATGATGAATTTACAACTCCTATGTCAATATCCAAAGTTGAAGAAGATTTAGCAGGGGTAGCAGTTCAAGTGGAACAAAAGGATATAGATGGAAATATAATTGGTACTACTACAGCTTTTGAAGATCAGTTTTCAAAAGCAGAAGTTAAAAAGATTAGATTGAAAGAAGTATGGTATTTCGATAAGCAAAGATCACAATTACAAGTTAGAATTCTGGGCCTGTGTCCTGTTTGGGAGTATTATACGAAAGATGATCAATTTAAGCGTAAACCTTTGTTTTGGATTTATTTCCCTGAAGCAAGAGCTGTATTGGCAAGAGCAGAAGTTTTCAACCGTAAGAATGGTGCTGAAAGAAGAACTTATGATGATATTTTCTGGAAGAGAATGTTTTCCTCTTATGTTTATAAAGAAGAAAATGTTTATGATAGACAGATTAATCAATATGCTCAAGGTATGGATGCCCTTCTAGAGTCTGAAAGAATCAAAAATGATGTTTTTGAAATTGAACAACACATGTGGGAATACTAAGTTTTCATAATTAAGATATAAAAACCCAGTTTTAACTGGGTTTTTTTTATGTCAAAATTTTATCTTTGTAAAATGTCAGGAAGGTTTTTAGATTCACCTATAAAATATTTAAAAGGCGTTGGTCCAGCACGCGAAAAGATCCTAAAGCAAGAATTGGGGCTGCATAGTTTTGAGCATGTATTATACTACTTCCCATTCCGTTATATTGATAGAACGAAATTTTATAAGGTATCAGAGATTCGGGAACATATGCCATTTGTTCAGCTCAAAGGAAAAATTAGTGAATTACAAACTATAGGACAAGGTCCTGGATCTCGATTAACAGCTATTCTTAGAGATGATTCTGGAATGATTGAACTTATTTGGTTTAGAGGTATTAAATGGGTAAAAGAAAGTTTAAAACCTGGTAAAGAATATATAGTATTTGGCAGACCAGCTTTGTTCAATAGAAAATTTAATATTCCTCATCCAGACATTGAAGAATTAAATATCGCAAAAACCAGTCAGGTTCAAGTTCAATTACAACCTTTTTATAATGTCACTGAGAAGCTTCGAAAAGCAAATGTAGATAGCAAGGGAATTGTAAAGATTGTTAAAGCTTTAATGGAGGTTGTCAATAATAATGTTCCCGAAAACTTATCTAATGAAATTTTAGATAGATATAAGCTGATAAGTCGTGAAGATGCCTTAAGATATATCCATTTTCCTTCAAACTTAAAAGATATTCAAGCTGCACAGAATAGGTTGAAATTTGAGGAATTATTTTTTATACAACTTCACCTAATTAAATCTAAACTTATTAGAGCTTATAAAAACAAAGGAGTCGCTTTTTCTATTGTTGGGGATACATTTAACGAGTTCTATAAACAACATTTACCGTTTGAATTAACGGGAGCCCAGAAAAAGGTTTTAAGAGAAATTAGACAAGATACTGGTACTGGGAAACAGATGAATCGACTATTACAAGGAGATGTTGGATCAGGAAAAACTTTGGTAGCTTTAATGTGTATGTTATTAGCAACAGATAATGGCTTTCAATCGTGCATAATGGCACCAACAGAGATTTTAGCAAATCAACATTATGAAGGTATCACTGAATTTCTTAATAAGATGAATGTTAAAGTTGGTTTGTTAACAGGTTCTACAAAGAAAAAAGATAGAAAAGTTCTGCATGAATCATTATTGAATGGGGAGCTTAAAATATTGATAGGTACTCATGCACTCATTGAAGATACTGTCCAATTTAACAATTTAGGATTAGTCGTTATCGATGAGCAGCATCGTTTTGGTGTAGCACAAAGAGCCAAGTTATGGAAAAAAAGTACTATTCCTCCTCATGTGCTCGTTATGACTGCCACACCAATTCCACGAACTCTTGCTATGACATTATATGGAGATTTAGACTATTCTGTTATTGATGAACTTCCTCCAGGTCGTAAATGTATCAAAACTTACCATTATTTTGATAAAGATCGATATAAAGTTTTTGGTTTTATAAAAAAACAAATCGATCAAGGTAGGCAGGTTTATATTGTATACCCTTTAATTGCAGAGTCCGAAACCTTAGATCTTAAAGATTTAAATGATGGGTTTGAAAGTATTCAAAGAGCTTTCCCAAAACCTAATTACAGTGTTAGTATAGTTCATGGTAAAATGAAAGCTGCAGATAAAGACTTTGAAATGCAAAGATTTGCTAAAGGGGAGACGCAAATCATGGTGGCGACTACTGTTATTGAAGTAGGAGTTAATGTGCCTAATGCTACAGTAATGATCATTGAGAATGCAGAAAGATTTGGACTTTCTCAATTACATCAGCTGAGAGGACGAGTTGGTAGAGGTGGAGATCAGAGCTATTGTATTCTGATGACTAGCTATAAGATGACTGCTGAAGGCAAAACTCGTATGAAAACCATGGTTAATACTAGTGATGGTTTTAAAATAGCAGATGTGGATTTAAAATTGCGGGGGCCAGGCGATTTACAAGGAACCCAACAAAGTGGAGTATTGGATTTAAAAATCGCTGATTTGATAAAAGATGAAGCTATTTTGAAGGCAGCTAGAAAAGAAGCTATTACGATATTAGAGGATTCTGAAATATATAATGCTCCTAAAAATAACATGATTATTCGCGAATTAGGAAGGCGAGAACATAAGTCAACTAATTGGTCAGATATTAGTTGAAAACATAAGGCACAAAAAAAGGGCTTGACATTGTCAAACCCTTTTTAATATCTAAATGAAATGGATTATTTTACAATCACCTTTTCAATCATTCTTTGATCATCATTTTCAACAATAAGCATATAAATACCTTCAGCTTCTTGGCTAAGGTCGATACGCTTCATGCTGTTGTCTATTGATAAGTTAGACTCTTCGTAAACAATAGTTCCTAAAGCATTAACAATAGTTATATTAGCTTCTTGTATACCTTTGATATCTAAGAAGAATACTCCATTGTTAGGATTAGGATAAAGGCTAATAGCTGCTTCTAAGTTTTCAACACCAGTACAGTTATGAACTGTGATGAAATCTTCTTTTGTAATTGTAGCCGTTTCTGTACCATCACCTACAGTTAATACAACATTATATTCACCTGGATTAGCATAAGATACAGTAGGGTTCTCGTCTGTTGAAGATGCTGGAGAACCGCCTTCAAATGTCCATTCCCATGTTGTAATAGCTCCTAACGAAGTTGAATTGAATTCAACATCAGCACCATCACAAGGATTAACATCATTAGCGTTAAATGCAGCAGTTAAAACATTATCACTACTAGCAGGGAAAACTATATAATCAACCCAAGCACAATCTTCTCCTGTAGCTTGTGAAACATCTTTTGAATATAACCATTTTAAAGTGTGTTCACCTTCTGTAAGTGTATATTCTGCAATTGACCATTCAACGGTACCAGACCATTCATCTTGCATTACATTATCAATATAAAACTTCAGTTTGTCGTAGGTTGCTTCAGAAGAAACTTTGTAGTAAAACGAGAAGTCGCCTTCAGCAGCTACAGTGTAATTCATTTCCATGCTTGATTCTTCGTTATTACCAATTGTAGCAGAACGAGTTCCGTGTTCACCTTCATACGCTTCATCAGATCCAACAATTGCCCAAGGATTTCCATTGAACTCCCATTCGTAAGAAGAAAAATCACCAGTTTCAAAATCTTCTAAAATTAAACCAATTACTTCTTGCAGAAGTTTATTTGTTGTATAATTACCGGCAGCATAGTCCAGATTAATATCAACTAATGTTCCAATAGGAGTAGAAGCTTCAGTAGAAATTGTAAAAGTTACAGCTTCCATTCCGCTAGCATCTATTGTAGCAACATCTACATTAGTAGTTGTAATATTCACGAATGAACTAGATGAAGAAACTCCAACGCTACCTGCAACAGAAGCTGCATGTCCATTATTATAAGTATTGATAGTAATATCAGCAGTTTCACCTGGATCTAGTCTACCGTTTCCATTACCTGCAGCATCATCAATTGTATAAGAGCCGAATTCAGGAACAGGAGCGTAAATACTGAAATTTAAAGTAGATTCCCAAGTTTCTTTAGCGGTACCTTCAATAACGATATCAAGAGAAACCATATGCATATCTGGAGCATCATCTGCAATATCAAAAGTAAAAGCATCAGCTAAGTTTATTATTTCATCAGCTGCAATATCGCCAATGGTAACAGTAGCAGCACTTGTTAATGTGCAATATGTATCTGAACCACTAATTGTAACAGTTACACCTGAAGCAGGGTCTGTACCTAAGTTTTTAACGTCCATGTCCATTGAAGCTGTAGTTCCATATTCAACATTTTCGTTACCACCATTAAAATTAAATTCACTTACTGTTAGGTAAGGTCCTTCTAATGCTGCAGCAGGAATTACTTCCATATAAGGGATGTATTGTGATCTTGTAACAACGATATCTACATCACCACCTGAAAGGATAGGATCCATTTCAACCATTACTGTTCCAGTTGAACCAACATGACCTGTTCCATGAAGAACACCATCTTTGCTAATTGCAACATAAGAACCAGGTTCAGCAGTTACTTCGTACTCTGTAACACCTATAGGAACAATATCCATATGAGATACTGTGTTTACAGAACCTTGGGTATGGTAAGGCATTAAAGAAGGGTCACCAAAAGTATTATAAGCTTGCCAGTAATAAGTAGGCGAAGAATGTTGTTCATATCCTTGGATATCAACTTCAGTAACAGCTAAGTTACCTACAAATATTAATGCATCTTGACAGAAATAACTTTCTCCCCAAGCACCATCATAAGCACCTAAAGTAGTTTCTTCTTGGGTTGGAACATAACCATCGTTTGTACCTGAGATTGGGAAAGCACCTACTGACCAATAAAAATCTTCAAACCAATAAGAGGATGGAGAAGAACCAATATAACCAACAGCACCTTTGTCTTCTGCTCTAAGCCAAGCTTCACCTATACACTCGTTTGTGCCAAAGTCAGCAGCTAAACAACAGTTTCCAATTGCTAGTGGGTATTTACCAGTATTAGTAAATCCATTTACATCAGAAATTCCTAGATTAGGATCTGCCCATGAAGTTTCACTACAGTGAGCGGTGTAGTTTATAAAACCTACAGAAATTCTTTCTGGAGAATAACATCCAGAATATGGACTTGTTAAATAAACTCCTATATCATCATAACCATGTGCGGCATTAAAATAATTCTCGGTACCATATTCAATAGTTGCTTGACCTACTTTAGGGTTCCAGTTACCATCTGCTCCTGCAATTAAGGTAATATCATCTAAATAAGATGGATCTTCCATTTCATATTTTTCATAAGGAATAATCTTATTCAACATATTCTCAAGGTGAGTAGTATTTTGAGCAGATAAGCGACCATAATACATTTCTGGGAAGTAATCACCATCTACAGAACCATAATAAAGGTCAGTCTTTTTTTGACTTGAACTACCAGTGGCACTAGCAGGAACTTGTTGAACATCACCAACAATTACTAAGAAATCTGGAGCGTTTCCAGCAGCTAATCCGGCAGCATATTGATCGTGAACCCAAGTTTGAACTTCACTAGTAGAGCTACCAATTTCGTCAGTATAAGCTACGGTTAATTCGTAACCCATTTTTGTTTTCCACTCTAAGAATGGTTGTAAAGTCTCAGTAAACATTGGATCAGCAACAATTAACATGTTTACTGGGAATGTTAAAAGATCTGGGTGTTCATCATAAACGTTATCCACATTTAAAAGTTGTTTGTAAACAACATCGAAGAAAGGAGAGTAAGTACTTTTAAAAGTTTGCTCTGTTTTGGCAATATCAGCACCTTCGTAATTTAAAGTAATGTCAATATCATTATAAACTTCTAATTGATTAGTAGATGGGTTAAAGCGAACTGGTTCTACAGTAACTCTTGCTAATCTAACACCTCTCATTACTCCTAATATTTCAACAGAAGCAATTTCACTCTGGTTAAAGCTTTTTGAAGCATAAGCTTGTTCGTTATATTGAAAAGGAACGTCAGTAGGATCCATGCTCTTAGGCATATCATACTGAAGTGGCATTAATGGATAGCTGATGCCTTTTTCGTTTAAATCGATAGTAGAAACCGAAAAATTATTTACCTGAACATTAATTTCAGCACCAAAAGGAATGGCGATTAATTTTCTTTGTACAGGAAGTTTCGGTTCTCCAATTAAATTTGAAGAATAAGCTCCATCCATTCTCAACTCAGTAAAAATCCCTTGTGAGGTTTTTACATCTAGAGTTTGAATGTCTCCAAAATGGAATTTAAGATTCATAGCCTCAGAGTTGCTTTGTACAACCTTGCTGCTGGTTTTTTCTGTTGAGACAGAAATCGTAGAATTATAAGCCTGAGCTTGAATGCTAAATAGCATAACAAGGGCTAATAATCCACTCCAAGTAAATTTTTTCATACAAATGATATTTTAGATTAATTTAATGATTAGACAATTTATATTTAATAAAGTTGTTCGACTCATTCTCTTATTGCAAATAAAAGGAATAATGACCAAAATATCAATTAATTTATCTATAAAAAATACTATTTGTAAGAATTAAAAAGACCATGTAAATGATAGAATATCAAATTGATATGGATTAGGCTTCATGAGTTTTGTACCAGTTTTGGTGTATATTAAGAATAATTTACTAGCTAAATTATCTGAAATATCGTGTGTTTTTTTAATTGAAACTCTTAATGTGGAAGTTAAATTTAATTTAAGTGAAGAGAGATGGATTTAATTTAACTTTGATGATAAATGTAGATTGTTTAGCATAAATCTATAAATAGAAAAACCTCCCGAAGGGCTCGGGAGGTTTTAACCAAAAAACCTAAATTCTATAACAAAAACCTAATTTATGAAGGTAGTAATAATGTGTTAAATAAATAACATTGTTTATTTAAAAACAGTGCAAATTTACATGGATTTTTGAAATCTCAATGAGTATTTTAAAAAAAAAATATGGATTTGACATAAACTCAGTAATCTACTTAAGAAATTTTATTTTGTCAGTTCTGGATATGTAATTTATTGTGATTTAAGTATCACAAAAACAATTAGATATGAATGTATAATCCGGTATGTAAATACCTGATTATATTTAGAGAATATCTAATAAGGCATGGTGTTCGTATTGAAAATTAGTTTTTAATAGATTCTCAATTCCGAATTTTCTGTTAATTTAATAACTAAAGCATTTGGTAGC
>JADGDY010000167.1 GCA_016744655.1 Bacteroidales bacterium
AATTTATGTAAAGCTTCACGAATGGTACTGTTAAAATCAAGTAGATACTTATCCATAATCAAATCTCAATCTCTTTACTTTGTCTGCCATTTTTTAAGGTATGTTCTATAGAATTAGCAAATTTTCTGCCAAGTTCAATATTATTATCGAAACAATATCAAATATACAAAATAGGATTTATCATTATGTTAATTTGAATGGGAAACAGTAAAATATACTTATGTATAATTAAGAAGCAAAGCTCTATATTGCAGATTATCAGTTTAATAGAAAAATGAATTAGGATTAATATGTTAAATAGAAAAAAATATACGCCCTTGATTATCAGGTTTATACAAATAGGCAAAATATTATTATGTTAAATGAAATTTGTATAGCACTGAATATCAGCAATATAAGACTATATAAATTAGTAACATAATTAATATTATGTTAAATAGAAATATAAGAAACTACCCTATATACCATAATTCCAACATTTACTAAATATACTATCCATTTCCCTTTATATAAAACCTAGGCTTTATTTGCTGAGATATTCTTTATACTGATAAATACCTCCTAGATTTTTGAGGATGGTATTCAATTAGCTAAAGTCTAAGCATAAAAAAAAAGCAACCCTCATTGAGAATTGCTTTAAGTATTTTAGTGGACGAGCTTATCTGTTTTTGAGTGCAGATAGTTTATCCATTTGTTTTGTAGATTTATATACTTGCTCTAATGATTTAATGAGACCTTCATCATCAGGCAATATTTCTAAAGCCTTCTCAAAATATGGCTGTGCCAATAAGAATTCTTTGTTAGCTTCTTCTTTTAAGGTATTGTATTGCTCTTCTTCTTCTAAAGGTAAGTCATTAGCTTTAACTGAAGTTTCTACTCCTTTGTTAAAATACAAAGCTCCTAAGTTATATAAAGCATCAGAATATTCTGGGTTAACTTCTAAAGCTTGCTCATAACCTGATTTTGCTTTGTCTAATTCGCCCATTTGTTCGTAAGACTGTCCTTGTACGAAATATAAAGTATGATTTTCTGGAGCCAACTGAATAGCTGATTCTAAATACTCAACAACTTCATCATATTTTTCTTCAGATAAAAGAATATTAATCTTAGCGAAAACAATATTTGCATCGTTAGGATATTTCTGAATTCCCATCTCTAAAACTTCCTTAGCTCTTTCTAAGTTTTCTGTAGTTTTATAGATATTTGCTAAATCACCATAAATACCTGAATTGTCATAATCCATTTTAATAAGAGTCTCGTAATTCTCTATAGCTTCTGGGAACATTTCGCCTGAGAAAGCAGACATTGCAGAAGCATAAATAGCAAGTGTATCAACGTTATTAATATCATTATTTACAGATATTGCTTCAGCAAATTCTTTATATGCAGCTGCATAATCCTTTTCATTATAATGATCCAATCCTCTTGCATAGTAGTTATTAGCAATAATCTTTAAATCAGCTTCTACTTGGTCAGTATATGTACCTTTGGTATCAACTTCCATACACTTCATATATCCATCGTATGCTTTTTGTAATGCATCTGGATCTAAAGTTTTAAAAGCGTCTAAAGGTGTAGTAGCTAATTGAATATAAGTATTTCCGTAGTAAAACCATGTTTTTGGATCGTTCATGGTTTTTTCATGAGCTACAGCTTTGTCAATATTTTCCTTAGCTAAGTCTAATTTACCTTTTCTTAGATAATTATAAGCAGTTGTTCTAGTGCTTTTTTGTGCGCTGGCCATCATTGTTACTGATAGAAATAATAGCGCTAAAAATGTTATCTTTTTCATCTTTATTGATTTTATAAATTTATCTCTCTGTTAGAACTGCAAATATGATTAATTGAGATCACACTTGCAGTCTTTTTATGTTTATAGGTGCTTATTTGAATATATACTAAATTAATCTTCAGTTACATTCTCGTCTGACTCTTCTGCTGGAGCATCAGATTCAGGAGCATCATCGTTAGTTTCAGTTTCAATAACTGTGCCATCCTCTAAAACTACTGCTGCTTCTTCCTCTTCTTCCACATCAACTTTTGCTACAGATGCAATGCTATCACCTTCTTGAATCTTGATTAATCGAACACCTTGTGTATTTCTACCCATCACTCTTAATGGGTTAGACTCCCCTCCTACAGGAATTCTAATTAAGATTCCACTCTTATTGATAATCATTAAATCATTATCGTCGGTAACATTCTTAACAGAGATCAGCTTACCAGTTTTATCGGTAATATTTAAGGTACGAACACCTTTTCCTCCTCTATTTGTTTCTCTATAGTCTTCAAGTTTTGAGCGTTTACCGTATCCCTTTTCAGAAACCACAAGTATATCATAATCATGATTCTCTAAGCAAATCATTCCTATTACTTCGTCCTTGTCATTGTCGAGTTTAATACCTCTAACTCCTGAAGCATTTCTTCCCATAGGACGAACATGTTTTTCATTAAAACGAATAGCTCTACCACTCTTCACAGCCAATATCACTTCATTTTCGCCATTTGTTAAACGAGCTTCTAAAAGTGTATCTCCATCACGTACAGTAATGGCATTAATACCATTCACTCTTGGACGACTATATAACTCTAAAGATGTTTTCTTGATGACACCTTTTTTAGTGGCCAAAATGATGAAGTTATTTTTTATATAATCTTCATTTTTTAAATCTTTGGTATTAATATAAGCTCTCACTTTATCATCTGGTGGAATATTAATGATATTTTGAATAGCTCTACCTTTAGTAGTTCTAGTACCTTCAGGGATTTCAAAAACTCTCAACCAGAATACTTTTCCTTTCTCGGTAAAGAACAGCATATAATCATGCATGCTAGCTACAAATAGATGCTCTAAAAAGTCTTCGTTTCTAGTACTACTACCTTTAGCTCCTCTTCCACCTCTATTTTGGCGACGGTATTCGGTTAAGTTTGTTCTTTTAATATATCCTGCATGAGAAATTGTAATAACCACGTCATCATCAGGAATAGTATCTTCAATACGGAAATCAGCAGCGCTATATTCGATTTTACTTTTGCGCTCATCTCCATATTTATCTCTAATTTCAGTGAGTTCTTCTTTAATGATGTCCATTCTCATCTCTTTACTTTCCAAAATGGCTTTCAAGTGATCAATAGTTTTCATTATTGCTTCATACTCTGCTCTTAGCTTATCTTGCTCAAGTCCTGTTAGCTGACGCAATCTCATCTCAACAATTGCACGAGCTTGAATATCGCTTAATTCGAACCTTACGATTAAAGCAGCTCGAGCCTCATCAGGACTTTTAGAAGCTCTTATCATTTTAATTACTTCATCTATATTATCTGATGCAATAATTAAACCTTCTAAAATATGTGCTCTTTTTTCAGCTTGTTTTAACTCATATTGAGTTCTTTTCACCACCACATCGTGACGGTGTTCCACAAAGTGATAAATCTGGTCTTTAAGGTTTAACACCTCAGGACGACCATTAACTAGCGCAATATTATTGGTAGAAAAAGAAGTTTGCAGTGCAGTGTATTGATAAATTTTATTCAGTACCACATTAGTATTGGCATCTCTTTTCAATTCATACACCACTCTAATACCATCTCTATCAGATTCATCTCTGATATCACTGATACCTTCTATCTTTTTTTCATTAACTAAATCGGCCGTTTTTTTAATCATCTCTGCTTTGTTCACTTGATAAGGAACACTAGTAGCGACAATCATTTCTTTACCCGATTTTGTTTCTTCGATACTGGTTTCCCCGCGCATCACAATTCTTCCTTTACCAGTCTCAAAAGCATTGATTACACCATCATAACCATAGATGATACCTCCAGTTGGAAAATCAGGAGCTTTAATGTATTCCATTAGTCCTTTAATATCGATTTCAGTATTATCGATATAAGCCAATGTACCATTAACTACTTCTGTTAAATTATGAGGGGGCATATTTGTAGCCATACCAACAGCAATACCGCTGGTACCATTAACAAGCAAATTAGGTATACGCGTTGGTAAAACAGTAGGTTCTTTTAAAGAATCATCAAAGTTTAATTGAAAATCTACAGTTTCTTTATCAATATCGATCAACATATCTTCTGATATCTTTCTCAATCGAGCCTCTGTATAACGCATAGCAGCTGGGCTATCACCATCAATAGAGCCAAAGTTTCCTTGACCATCAACCACAGGATATCTTAAAGACCATTCCTGGGCCATTCTAACCATTGCATCATATACTGAAGAATCACCATGTGGGTGATACTTACCTAGCACCTCTCCCACGATTCTAGCTGATTTCTTAAAGGGACGGTTTGATAAAACCCCTAAATCAAGCATACCATACAATACTCGTCTGTGAACTGGTTTTAAACCATCACGAACATCAGGTAGAGCTCTGGAAACAATAACAGACATAGAATAATCTATGTATGCCGCTTTCATTTGATCAGATATCCCTACCTTAATTATTCTTTCTCCTTCGTTCATAGAATTTAATTGTAAATTGAGTAGTATTTAAACATAAGATTTCATATCTTATATAAGGACGCGAAGATAATCAAATTCTTTCAAAAACCCCTCTAAATGATGAAGTAAAGAATGAACAATTTTAACAAGTTCTTGTTGAAAAAATACATCCATACAAGCAAATTACCTCTATTTTTGTGAATAGTTTTGATTGACTTAATATTATTATAAAAAGAGCTCTATGGAAGCAAAATTTTCAGCCCGAGTACGGGAAGTACTGTCGTTTAGTCGACAAGAAGCCATCCGCCTCAAAAACAACTACATAGGAGTTGAACATCTATTTCTAGGTATCATTAAAGAAGGAAATGGAATGGCATACAAGATGTTGACTGATTTGGGTATCCCAATAGATTCTCTACGATTGAAGATAGAAGAAACCATTTCTACCGAAAGTGAAACCTATTCTACTTCTCAAAATATTCCTTTTGTTCGTCAGGCAGAAAGAATTATCAAGCTTACTTATTTAGAAGCACGACGTTTTCAGTCACAACAAGTTGGAACCGAACATTTATTATTGGCCATATTGAAAGACCCAGATAATATAGTTACTCAATTATTGGATAAAAACGGTATAGACTATTCTAAAATTACGAGTTTAGTTCAGGAATATGGAAGTGAAAAAGAAGAAGTTGAAGATCATATAGAACCCATTGAAGACCAATATCCTGGTGGCTTCCCACCAGAACCGGGTGAAGGAGGAGGAAAACCTCAGAAACCAAATCAACCTGGTAAAAAAGATGGAGATTCTAAATCCTCAACTCCTGTTTTGGATAATTTTGGCCGCGACTTAACTCGTTTGGCCGAAGAAAACAGACTAGATCCAATAGTAGGACGAGAAAAAGAATTGGAACGTATTGCTCAAATTCTCAGTCGTAGAAAGAAAAACAATCCAATTCTTATAGGAGAACCAGGCGTTGGTAAATCTGCCATTGCTGAGGGATTAGCCATTAGAATTGTAAGCAGACAAGTTAGTCGAGCTTTGTTTAATAAAAGAGTGTTTACTTTAGACTTGGCCTCAATTGTAGCGGGTACTAAATATCGTGGACAATTCGAAGAAAGAATGAAAGCCATTTTAAATGAATTAGAGAAAAACCCTAATATCATTTTATTTATAGATGAAATTCATACCATCGTTGGTGCTGGAAATGCTTCTGGTTCATTGGATGCTTCAAATATGTTCAAACCTGCTTTAGCTCGGGGCGAGCTGCAATGTATTGGAGCAACTACTTTAGATGAGTATCGCCAAAACATTGAAAAAGATGGTGCTTTAGAAAGAAGATTTCAGAAGATAATTGTGGATGCTACTTCTCCAGAAGAAACAGAAACCATACTTTCGAATATTAAAGAGCGATACGAAGATCATCATTTGGTAAGGTATTCTGACGAAGCCTTAAAAGCTTGTGTTCAGCTAACCAATAGATATATGAGCGATCGATTTTTACCAGACAAGGCTATTGATGCTTTAGATGAAGCAGGTGCTCGTGTTCATATCACACATATGAACGTACCAACAAATATCGTTAAAATAGAAGAAAAAATTGAGGAGGCTATAGTTCAAAAAAAGGATGCTATTAAAAGACAGCAATTCGAACAAGCAGCTCAATTAAGAGATAACGAACGAGAATTACAAGAAGAGTTAGATTTAGCCAAGCGCAAGTGGGAACAAGAAACCCAGATTAATAGAGAAGAAGTTACAGAGCAAGATGTAGCCGAAGTTGTAGCCATGATGACTGGTGTACCGGTTCAAAGAATTGCACAAAAAGAAGGTGATAAGCTTCAAAAGATGGAAGAAGATCTTGGTGGAGCTGTTATCGGACAAAGCGATGCAATACAGAAGGTTACAAAAGCTATTAGAAGGAATCGTGCAGGTTTAAAAGATCCAAACAAACCCATTGGTACTTTTATCTTTTTAGGACCTACCGGAGTTGGTAAAACCTATCTAGCAAAAGTACTGGCAGAATACATGTTCGACTCAGCTGACACACTTATTCGTATCGATATGAGTGAGTATATGGAGAAATTTGCTGTAAGTAGATTAGTGGGGGCTCCTCCCGGATATGTGGGTTATGAAGAAGGTGGTCAGTTGACAGAAAAAGTTCGCCGTAAACCCTACTCCATAGTCTTACTTGATGAAATTGAAAAAGCTCATCCGGATGTATTCCATATGATGCTTCAAGTATTGGATGATGGCCAATTAACAGATAGCTTTGGTCGTAAGGTCGACTTTAAAAATACCATTATTATTATGACTTCTAATATTGGAAGTCGCCAATTAAAAGACTTTGGTGCTGGTGTTGGCTTTAATACACAAGCACGACAAGGAAACAAATCGGCGCATTCTCAAGGTGTTATTGAAAATGCATTGAAGAAAGCCTTTGCTCCTGAGTTTTTAAACCGAATTGATGATGTGATTGTCTTTAACAATTTAGAAAGAGATGATATTCATAAGATTATTGATATTGAGCTAAAAGGGCTTTATAAGCGAATCCATGATTTAGGATACAAAATTAGAGTTACGGAAAAAGCAAAAGATTTCTTAGCAGAAAAAGGATGGGATCCACATTTTGGAGCACGACCTTTAAAGAGAGCCATTCAGAAATATATAGAAGATGAATTGGCTGAAGAAATCATTAAAACTAAGTTAGAGGAAGGTGATACCATTGCAATTGACTATAGTAAAAAGCAAGAAAAGATTGTAGTGAGAATTACTAAGAAAAAGAAATAATAATATTTTTTCTGATGATAACAAAATCCCTATTTAATTGAATAGGGATTTTGTTTTTAACAACACTTTTTCGATACTTATACCAAATATATATCGGTATGAGGGATAAATAAATCGCCAAATTTATAGATTAATGCTCCTCGGATGATGATTCAAAATCTCAGCTTTGAGAAAGCTCCGATCGAGATGGGTATATATTTCAGTGGTAATGATAGATTCGTGACCTAACATTTCTTGTACGGCTCTTAAATCGGCTCCTCCTTCTACTAAATGTGTTGCAAAAGAATGGCGAAAGGTATGTGGGCTGATGTTCTTGTGAATACTAGCTCGATCTGCTAGATCTTTAATGATGATGAAAATCATATTTCTGGTGAGTTTGGCTCCTCTTCTATTGAGAAACACAAAATCCTCAAAACCTCTTTTCACATCCACATGAACTCTCACCTGGTCTATATATAAAGCAATTTGATGCAAGGCATGTTGTCCGATTGGAACCAGTCGTTCTTTATCTCCCTTACCAATTACTTTAATAAAAGACTCCTCAGGATAGATATTGCTGATTTTTAATTCCACCAATTCAGTTACACGAAGACCGCATGAATACAAGGTTTCCAGAATGGCTTTATTTCTTTCTCCTTCAGGTTTACTCCTATCTATTTCGGCAATCATGGAATCTATTTCTACTAGACTCAAGGTTTCAGGAAGTTTACGTCCTAGCTTGGGTAGTTCTAGCAAATCGGTGGGATCATCTTCAATGATATTTTCCAATAATAGAAACTTATAAAAAGCTTTAACTCCTGAAATAATACGAGCTTGAGAACGAGCACTTAAACCTAATTCGGCTAGCCATTGAATAAAAGCTTGCAAGTTTTGCAAACTCATATTTTTTAAGCTCAAACTAGGGTTTGGAATCTGAGAATAAGAAATCAGCTTGATGATATCATTCTCATAAGCCTCAATGCTATTGGGAGATAAAGACTTCTCCAACTTTAAATAAATGAGGAAGCTCTTTAAATATGGATGTATGCTAGACATTAGTCCAGCTTAATTTTAGAAAGCTCTCTTCTGTCTTTTTTAGTTGGACGACCTGCACCTCTGTCACGATGTTCTGTTCGCATCTCGTTAATCATCTCCACTCGTTCTAACTCTTCCTGAGGAGTAATATCGGTATATTTCTGGACTGCCAAACTAGCACTCAAACGATTCTTAATGACCTCCTCCACTTCTATCACCTTATTCATGATATTCACACGGAGTTCAATAATATCACCTACCTTCACCTCTCTTGAAGCCTTTACGGGAGCACCATCAATTTTTACTCTACCATTCTTACAAGCCTCAGCAGAAATGCTACGAGTTTTATATTGACGGATAGCCCAAAGATATTTATCGATACGAACTACAGCCATTATTTATCTCTAAAGAATAGTTTCATTGGTGCTCCATTAAAATTAAAATTCTTACGAAGCTTATTTTCTAGGAAACGAGAATATGGATCTTTCACTTCATTCGGAAGATTACAGAAGAAAGCAAAAGAAGGATAATGAGTCTTTAACTGGGTTACGTATTTAATTCTGATATAACGCTCTCTACTGGCTTGCGGAGGAGGAATAGATTCGATAATAGGCAACATAATATCATTCAACTTGCTCGTGGTAATCTTTCTGGTTCTGTTTTCATAAACTTCATGAATAGTTTCTAAAGTCTTATGAATTCTTTGTTTTGTAATCACCGAAGTAAAAACTATAGGAATATCGGTAAATGGAGCTGTTCTTTGACGAATTCTTTCTGCAAACTCCAAGTGAGTATTAGAACCTTTCTCGATTAAATCCCACTTGTTCACTACGATTACAACACCTTTGTTATTCTTCTGAATGACAGAGAGGATGGCTAAATCTTGAGCTTCAAATCCTTCGTTGGCATCAATCATTAAAACGCAAACGTCACTGTTTTCGATGGCTCTTAAAGAACGTAAAACGCTATAAAACTCAATGTCTTCATTTACTTTAGCTTTCTTTCTAATTCCGGCTGTATCAACCAATTTGAATTTAAATCCAAATCTGTCGTATTCAGTATGAATGGTATCACGAGTAGTACCAGCAATATTGGTGACGATATTTCTTTCGTCACCTAACAAAGCATTCACCAAACTCGATTTACCCACATTTGGTCTACCTACTACAGTAAACCTAGGAACATTGTCGTCAGCAGGCAATGGTACTTCTTCAGGGAAAGTAGGAACTACGGCATCTAATAAATCTCCAGTTCCAGATCCATTGATGGCTGAAATACTATATACTTCGCCTAATCCTAAAGAATAAAACTCAGCACTATCTACATACATAGCTGAATTATCTACTTTATTAGAAACTAGAAAAATAGTTTTATTTGATGAACGAAGCATAGCGGCAGCATCCTCATCTAAAGGAGTGATTCCATCTTTTACATCAACCATAAAGAGTATGATATCTGCTTCATCGATGGCCAACTGCACTTGTTTTCTGATTTCTTCCTCAAAGATATCATCAGATCCCACTACATATCCACCGGTATCTACTACATTAAATTCAACGCCATTCCAGTGCGATTGACCATAATGACGGTCGCGTGTTACGCCACTAGTAGGCTCTACGATAGCTTGACGTGTTTTTGTCAAACGATTAAATAATGTCGATTTGCCCACATTGGGTCTTCCTACTATTGCTAAATAATTTCCCATTCTTCTATTTTTCGGCTGCAAAAATAGCCTTTTTCACTGAATTAGTAGAGAATAGCTTGTTTTCATTTGCAAATAATTCCATAAAAATATTGAAGAGGCTATTCTCATTACCATCCTCTCCTCTTTATTTAGGTTTTTAAGATTTTCAAAATACTGATTTATTGGAGCTTAGAAATTATTTTTGATTTATTTTAAATATTCTCGGGGAATCGCTTGCAGATTTAAAATTTACTACTACTTTTGCACCCGCAATCGAGCATGATTCCGTAGCTCAGTTGGTAGAGCAACGGC
>JADGDY010000168.1 GCA_016744655.1 Bacteroidales bacterium
CTCTATAGGTTCACCCGAACGAATTAAAGAATTAGCATCTTTAATTCAGTTCCCAGGAAAGAAAATCATTGTTTTGTCTGCCATGTCGGGCACAACAAATAGCCTTGTCGAAATCGTAAAATCCTTATATAAAAAGGATAATAAACAGGCCAATAAACAGATTTCTGCTCTAGAAGACCAATACAAGAAACATGTTTTAAACCTTTTCTCTAGTGAAGAATATTTTGATATCGGCAATGAATTGATAAGAACCCATTTTAAACATATTCGCTCATTTACAGTGGATATGTTCACCTTATTCGAAGAAAAGTCCGTATTGGCGCAAGGTGAACTTCTATCTACTTCTCTTTTATATTATTACTTAAAAGAACAAAATGTAGATAGCTTTTTAATGTCTGCATTAAACTATATGCGCATCACAAAAGATGATGAACCCGATTTAGATTATATCAAAAAGAACCTTAACAAAGAGTTAGAGATAAATGGAAATCATGAGATTATCATCACCCAAGGATATATTTGCAGAAACACCTATGGAGAAATCGATAACCTAAAACGTGGAGGAAGTGATTATTCTGCTTCATTAATTGGAGCAGCTATAGAAGCTGAGGAGATCCAGATTTGGACCGATATTGATGGAATGCACAATAACGACCCTAGATTTGTGGAAAATACACAACCTCTCTCCCATCTTTCTTTTGATGAAGCTGCTGAATTGGCCTATTTTGGCGCTAAAATTCTTCACCCTTCATCTGTGTTGCCAGCCAAAAAGGCAAATATTCAGGTACGACTTAAAAACACCATGGAGCCTAAAGCCCATGGGACTTTAATCAGTAGTAATATTTCTGGGGAGGGCATTAAATCAATTGCTGCTAAGGATGGAATTACAGCCATAAAAATCAAAAGCGGAAGAATGCTTTTGGCTTATGGTTTCTTAAGAAAAGTATTTGAGATATTTGAGACCTACAAGACACCTATCGATATGATTACCACATCGGAAGTTGCCGTATCAGTTACCATAGATGATGTTTCTAAGATTAAAGAAATAGTGAAAGACCTAGAAAAGTATGGAATGGTTGAAGTAGAAACCGATCTTAGTATCATCTGTGTGGTAGGCGATTTTATAGCTGAAAGCAAAGGATATGCCGTCCGAATATTTGAAGCTTTGCGCCATGTCCCTATCCGTATGATCTCCTATGGAGGAAGTCGCCATAATGTTTCTCTATTGGTGCAAACTGAAGACAAAAAAGAATCACTTGTTTCACTCCAGCAAAAACTATTCTAAGATGTTTACTACTAAAGAACTAGAACTATTCAAAAGTCAAAATACACCGTTCTATTATTACAATATGGAACTGCTTGAACAAACTTTACAAAGTTTGACTAAAGCTTCTCAAAAGTATAACTATCATGTTCATTATGCCTTCAAAGCCAATACCAACCATGAAATCCTTGAGCTCATTCAAAGTTATGATTTAGGAGCTGATTGTGTAAGTGGTAATGAAGTATTGAAAGCAAAAGCTACAAACTTTCCATCCTCTAAAATAGCATTTGCAGGAGTTGGAAAATCCGATGATGAGATCAATATTGGCTTAGACAATGATATATTTTGCTTTAATTGTGAATCATTACCAGAAATGGAAGTCATTAATGAATTAGCAGAAAAGAAAGGAAAAATCGCACCTATAGCACTCAGAATAAATCCTAATGTAAATGCTAAAACCCATCATTATATCACCACAGGTTTAGAAGAAAATAAATTCGGGATTAATCGTTGGGAATTAGAGGAAGTACTGAATAAACTCAAGGTTTATAAAAACCTCAAGCTAATTGGTTTGCATTTTCATATTGGTTCTCAAATTACAGATTTAAGCGCTTTTAAAAGCCTGTGTTTACGAGTAAACGAAGTGCAACAGTGGTTTTACTCTCATCATATTATAGTGGATCACATTAATGTAGGTGGTGGTTTGGGTATTGGCTATGAAAACCCGGATAGCAATTCTATTCCTGATTTCGAAAGCTTTTTTGATCTCTTTAATGAGATTTTAGAGCTAAGACCAAAACAAGAACTTCACTTCGAATTAGGAAGAGCGGTAACTGCTCAATGTGGTTCTCTTATTTCAAAAGTGCTCTATGTGAAGAAAGGGATAAAAACCAACTTCGCAATTGTAGATGCCGGAATGACAGAGCTCATCCGACCAGCACTTTATCAAGCCTATCATAAAGTGGAAAACATTACTACCGATGAACTTGAAATAGATAAATATGATGTAGTTGGTCCTATTTGCGAGTCTTCCGATTGCTTTGGAAAAGCCTTATATTTGCCTATCACCAAACGCGGTGATTTAGTGGCTATCAGAAGTACAGGTGCTTATGGAGAGGTTTTATCATCGGCATATAATCTGAGAAGCAAAGCTGAAAGTATCTATTCAAGTAACCTTAATATATAGCTATATATGAAACAATTACGCCCTTTATTATTTCTTAGTTATCTTGTGATTAGCCTATTGTTTTTAAATTCTTGTTCTCCTTCTTGGTCAGGAACTTTTCACTCGGGAAGTGTTTCTCAGCAGCAATTTTCAGAATCATTAAATATGGAAATAATAAAGGGGCTCACCATTATCCCTGTTGAAATAAATGGAAAAACTTATCGATTCTTATTCGATACAGGGGCTGTGAATAGTATTTCTGAGGAATTACAAGAAGAGCTGGGTTTTAAAGTAGTTAGCAAGGGGAAAATAAAAGACTCAGATAACAACAGATCCAGAGTAATCTATGTAAATGTAGACACCCTTAGCGTAGGAGGAATTGAATTTTATAATCAGAGTAGTTTTGTTGGTGATTTTAAAGCCAATCCAGTTTTACGATGTATGAATTTAGATGGTATTCTAGGAAGTAATGTAATGCGTTTTTGCAATTGGACCATAGATTACGAAAAACAAGAAATGGTTCTTAGCAATCAAGAATTTGAGGAATCTGCAAAAGAAACATTTAGCATTCCATTTGAAACTGATATCCAATACAATCAGCTTATAGAATTAAATATTGGAGATAAAACCATAAGTAAAGTCAAGATCGATTATGGATCAAATGGCTATTTATCAATCCCTAATGATGTATTTAAAGCACTTAAAGAAGATAATCTGATTCAACAAACCACTTTTGAGCATGGGGTTTCTCAAGCAGGAATTGTAGGAAAAGTCATACAAAAAAGAGAGGAAATTACTGTGGTAGATAGTTTATACTTTGAAGATATAAAATTCAGGAATGTAGTACTTGCCGATGGCGGTAGTGGTTTATTGGGTAGCAAGATTTTCTCTAATTGGATTATCACCATAGATTGGGAACAAAAGCTTCTTCATTTTCAAGCTCAAGAAAATCAGAAAACAGACCCAGCCACTTTTGGCTTTGGAATAGGATTCTCAGAGAGTTCAGGAGTATATACTCAAACCATAATAGAGGGTGGACCAGCTGAATTCATTGGTCTTAAGCCTAAAATGAAGATTCTAAGTATTGACGATATAACTTTTGATAATGAGGATGATTTCTGTAAGTTTCTCTACCTTGATTACAAAAAAGATGTTATTGATATTGAATTTGAAAATTTTGATGGAAATATTTTAAAAGAGAAGATTATAAAACAAAAATATTCTCTTAAGTAAGCTGTTTTTTTATACTTTTATTTGCTGAACCCAAAACGCAGAAATGAAGTTTAAAATACTTTTCCTACTCGTTCTTCTCCTCATGTTGATGGAGATTCCAAATTCTTATTCCCAAGGTGATATTGCAGTTGCTGACTCCTCAGAGAAAAATATCAGTTTTGTGCCTATTCCCTATTTAAATTATGATCGTAGTATGGGATTCTCATTTGGTGCGGTTCCTATGATGATGTATAAACTGAATAAGCAAGATACTATTTCACCATCATCCATAACTGGAGCTATTGGAATCTACACCACAGAGAAAACGTGGTTTGCTATGGTTTTCAATAAATTCTATTTCAATGAAGATAAATGGAGGGCTACATTATTCGGTGGTAGAGGTAATATCAATTTTCAATTTTATTTAGACCATCCTTTATCTCCTGGATATATCGATTATAACACTGTTGCTGATATCTTTATGATTGAACTTCAACGTAGAATCGTAAAAGATTTATACCTCGGTGTTAATTATACCTATATGCAAATGGATACGGAATTCGATATTGGAGATGGAATTGGACAAACAGCCTATTTTAATGGCTTAGGAGGAATTCTATCCTATGATGTGCGAGATGATGTTTATTATCCACGAAAAGGACTTATTGTAAACTTAAAATACTCTTCCTATCCCAGCTTCTTGGCCAACGATTTTGTTTCCGATAAAATAGAACTGGATTATAATCACTTTCTGAGCATGAAAAATGAAAAAGATGTGATTGGATTGAGATTGTATGGTGGTTTTGGTATCGGTGACCTCAATTTTAATCAACAATTTGTGATTGGTCGAAATGATATAAGAGGATACACTCAAGGAAAATACAGAGGAAATCAATTAGTTGCCATTCAAGGTGAATACAGAATGAATCCTTGGAAAAAATTAGGCTTCGTTGGATTCCTAGGCTTTGCAACGGTATTTAATGCTGTTAATGAATCAGACGAGGGGAAAATCTTACCTGGAGCAGGATTGGGATTTAGATACATGGTATTTCCAAAAAACAAAATGAATGTGGGAATGGATTTTGCTGTTGGAGATGGTGACTGGGGAATCTATTTTAAAATAGGCGAAACCTTCTAAATGACCCTCAATAACTTATTATTATCTAATTAATTATTAGATCATTAAAAAAATATATCTACTTTTGCATTCACCACTCCTAGAAATTAATGCTATTTATTAATTCCTACTCGAACAGTTGTTAATGCAGTAAGGTTTAAAACCTTCCACTTAAAACAGCTACAAAATGAAATATACATATCATTTCCAAAAGGAATCAGGATTACTAATTATACAGTATAAAGATGATTTCTCTATGGAGAATTACATACAAAGTCTTAAAGAAATTCAATCTAAACCAGAATGGGATAGTTGTTTTAAAATTCTAATAGATTTACGTAAATTGACTCATCCTCGTGGCACTAAAATAGTTGATGATTTACTAGAGGTTAGAAAAATAGAAAAGCCACATGATTACCGCTTAGCCTACCTTGTAGAGCATCCATCTACCATTGTAATCATTCATTTATATATAGATAAATTAAACGATCCAAAATACAAATATTGCTCCACCGTAGAAGCTACTGTTAATCACCTTAGGTTGAACAAAACCAGCAAAGAGATCAATAAAATGCTTCAAGAGTTAAGTTTTAATTAGGCTAGAATATGTAAAAAATAATGTTCTTTTTTTTTTAGTTTTTTTTAAGTTCTTTACTATTCATAACCATAATAGATTTCATATCTTTATATTATTGATCAAATGAGTTTTTTAAACCCCAATAAATGCATCTAATATGATTTCTATTATTTCAAATTCAATGAAAGAATCTACTTTTTTTCTTTTAATGTTTTTACTTCTCTCTAATTTGTATGCTCAAAAACCGGACACATATTCCTTTGATGAAAATTGGATATCGAATCCAAAAGGGAGATTAACCCATGAAGTTGATGTGTTTTACATCTACCCTACTGTTTATTTTTCAGAAACGCCTACAAATATGGAGTTAACAGATGAATCGTTGAGAGAAAAAGCATATGGAGTTTATTTAGAACAAGCCAGTGTGTTTTTCAAATCTGCCAATATGTTTGCTCCTTATTATCCACAAATGAGTATAGCTTGCCTTATGCTTGCAGAAGAAGAAGAGGAAAAATATTATAGCATAGCATATAATGAAGTAAAAAAAGCGCTACAATATTATCTGGAGCATTTGAATAATGGAAGACCCTTCATTCTCGCGGGGCACAGCCAAGGGAGTATTTTAGGGATCGATTTAATGAAAGAGTTATTTGTTGATAAAGAGCTTCAAGAACAATTAATTGCTGCATATTTAATTGGTTATTCTATTACAAAAGATGATTTAGAGAAATTTCCTCAACTAAAAATCGCTCAAGAAGAAACTGAC
The DNA here is from genome assembly GCA_016744655.1 of Bacteroidales bacterium. Taxonomy (GTDB): domain Bacteria; phylum Bacteroidota; class Bacteroidia; order Bacteroidales; family UBA12170; genus UBA12170. The sequence continues at coordinate 6,102 of JADGDY010000168.1, forward strand.
CTCGGCGTGATTATTACATACAATACACAATCACCTGGAGCAACAGGTTCACCTGTATTACTAGCTACAGCTGCTTGTATAAACCCATTATCTTGGACTACTGATTTTATCATTGCAACAGAAAGTCTAAACTTAGGAGCGGTTTTCTTTGATGAGAACCACAAGGTATTACCAGACCAAAATAATTATACTAGTGCACAAATTGACAAAAAATCAGGAGCATTAATTGCAGCAACTCCTAATCCTGATGATTTTTATACTGAGGGGAAATCCTTTTTTCCAAAAGGAATTTATCATGCAAATGATTACCAGTTCTTCTATAGAAATTTGGAAGAGAATGCAAAAAAAAGAATTGATAGTTATTTAGCTAAGAAGAAAACAAAAAAATAGGATATGATAAAATACATCTTCACTTTCTTTTACTCCATTTTACTAATTTCTACTCTAAATGCTCAGGAAAAAGTAATTAGAGGAATCAATTATGATAATATCGAGTCAAATATTAAACATGCAGACTCCACAACATATTATCTTCAGTTATTTTCAGCTTATTTAGTAGGTGATAGTAGTATGAGTTTACAAGCAAAGCGACATTTGTATTATGGTTTTATTTTTCAAGAAAAGTATAATCCCTATGCTATTTCAGTCTATATGGATAGCATTTCCCAATTCTATGGAAAGGTCGGCCTTAATGATAAAGACTTCTATAAAATCATACAATATTCAGACTCTATCCTTTCAATAATCCCATTCGATATTAGAAGTCTTCAAGCTAAAGCTTATGCTTATTACAGCCTTTATGAAAAAGAAAATGAGCTACGAGTACAAAACCAGATCATCATGATTTATGATGCTATCTTGAGTAGTGGTGATGGTTTATCTCAGGAATCTGCATATCAAATTATATATGTTTCTCATGAATACGATTTAATGGATTTTCTGGATTTCAAATTTTCTGGAGAACAAAACATAATCGAAGATAAATATGATTACTTGAAAGTTCTTCCCAACGAACTACAAGTGCAAGGTCTGTATTTTGATGCAAGTGCAACCTTTAATTACCTATTAAAATCTTATGAATAAAATACATGGTCTTCTAATCAAAAAAGTTAAGCTAATTCGGTGACTTCTCCTGAAAATGTAAACTTTAAAAATGTGTTTTTATGTTGTCAACAAAATGTTGAATATAGTTTATAATTTGGAGTGAGGAAAATATAAGGTTAAGTCTCATGAGATTGACAAACAGTTCATTTTTCCTTATATTTTATAATAACCAAGCTAGAGGATTATTTTATTTCATTAATAATTATCTCTCGCCCTTGAAAAACAACCTGATCTCCCACTTGTTTTTGCATTAAAGCTTGACCAATTGGAGATGCTAGCGAGATGGCATAATAATCTTTGAAATCTATAGTGGTTTTCCCTAAAGCAAATGAAGCAAAATAATTTCCATTATTTGTTAAAACTAAGCTCCCAAACTCAATTTTTTTGTATTGTTTTTCTAAATTTATTAGTTCTAGATCCTTTAGTAATTTAGTGCTTCTACTTAAAGCTCTTTCCATTTTTTCGAGCTCCATTTGAGCCATGGCTCTTCCTGTTTCAAATTTATCACCAGCACTACTTTTTGTATCGCTATTTCTTGATTCTTTAATGGAATTAATTTCTTCTTTGGAAGATGCTATTTTAGATTCTAATTCAGTTCTTAAACTATTTACAAGTTTGAGCTTTATACTATCCGACATTTATATTCAGGTTAATTAGCCTATTTCACTTTTAGGTATATTTATTATTACAGATGCCCCACCATCTTTACTGTTTTCAGCTTTAATATCTCCGCCATGGGCTTGTAAAATTAATCGAGCGGCGGCTAAATTCAATCCTTTTCCTTCTACATAATCCTCTGAATCAGCATGAAATACTTCAAAGACATTCTCTAATACATGCTCTGGAAAGCCAATTCCATTGTCATGAATTTCAATTTGAATATTAGTATCAGACTTATTGATAACTAATTGAATATCTACGGTTTCTTGATTAAACCTAATACTATTATGAATAATATCTCCTATTACCTTTCTGATTAGCTTCTCATCAGCATCAATAAAAAAGCCTTTTTCATTATCTTCATAATGAATATTTACTTCGCTCATATTATTTAGCTTAAGAATCCGCTCTTCTTTTACCTCTTGTAATAAATCAGAAATATCAATAATATATTTACTCAATTGATAAGTGTCAATATTTAATTCAGTTATAAGAGTCGAGAGTTCAGAGAAAGTTAAAAGTCGCTCAGCTGAATCAGAAATCATTTCTATAATATCCTCACCGTCATCATTATTTAATAATATATCCCGAAGCATTTCAATACTTCCAAATATCCCATTCAAAGGAGTTCTGATTTCATGACTTACAATACCTAGGAAATTGCTTTTAGCAGAATCGAGTTGTTTAATTTTATCATTAGCTTTTTTTAGCTCCTTAGTTCTTTCTTTTACCTTTTTTTCTAAATTGAAGTTTAATTCTTCTAAGGTTTCTCTATTCCTTTTTAGTTCTAAATGTGTTCTTACACGAGCTAATAACTCTTTCGCATTAAATGGCTTGGTTACATAATCCTTAGCTCCAGCATCGAAGCCCTTTACTATGCTATCGAAATCATTTTTAGCGGTGATGAAAATGATTGGGATTTTAGCTGTTTTGGGATTAGAAAGAATACGCCTACAGGTCTCATAACCATCCATACCAGGCATCATAATATCCAACAAAATTAAATCAAAGCTGTTTCCTAACGTTAAATCAATGGCCTCTTGTCCACTTCGAGCATATGCTATTTGATAATTTTCACTCAATAGGTTATTACCTAAAACCATAATGTTTTTAGGAATATCATCTACTATAAGAACCTTATACTGATCTGTTTCCATAATTAATCGTTTAAATAGCTATTTAATTCTTCCACCATATTGGCAAACTCATTTAGTGTTTTCTCCATTTTCTCAGTATCAAAACTTTCGGCATGCAAACTTAGTCTATTGCCATATTGTGTAATAGGGTTTATTCCGTATGACTCCCCAATCTCCTCAACTTCTTTACTAAAATCTAAAACCGTATTAACAAATCTATTAGATTTTGTAAATTCCCATTTATTTTTTAAAAGTTGTAGTTCTTCTAAAGCAGCTTTTAAATCAATTATTCTTATATTTTCATAATTGGCATAGGATTCTTCCTCCAGATTTTCAACGGTAATTACCTTTGACTCTTCTTTTATAGTAATATATTTCGAAATCACATCAGCCATTTCATTCATTTGAACAGGTTTTAGTAGAACATCATCAAACCCGGCTGATTTATAGTTGCTAGCACTTGCAAAAGAAACACTTGCAGTAAAAGCGACCAAAGGTATTTCAGCAGTAGGGAAATAATCTCGTAATGCTTTTGCTGTTTCTGGGCCTGTCATAACAGGCATTCGAATATCTAAAAAGATAATATCTGGAATATGATTTTTTGCACTTTCATAAGCTTCTTGCCCATTTCCGGCTTCATAGATCGTAGCGTGTGTATCAACCAAATACTCTTTTATTAAGTTTCTATTTGCCATACTATCATCCACCACTAATATAGATACACCTTCTAAGTTTAAATCATTTAACGAATAATTATCTTCGTTTTCAAATACTTCAGGGTTTCCAGTAGATAAAGGAACATCATTTAAATATAAGGTGAATATTGATCCTACTCCTACTTCACTATTTAGAGCTATTTTCCCTCCCATCAATTCCATCAACCTTTTACTAATGGTAAGTCCTAATCCAGTACCACCATATTTATTAAACGCCTGTCCTTCTTTTTGTTGGAAAGCATTAAAAATTTTATTTTGTTGTTCTATCGGAATCCCAACTCCAGTATCTTTAATTTCAATTTTTAAGTTTATATTATTTGTGGAGACTGGTGCGGCAATTTGATGAACATAAATACTTATACCTCCCCTGTCAGTAAACTTAATTGCATTACCTACAATATTAACAAAAATTTGCCTTAAGCGACTATCGCTAAGTTCAAGAGCCAAAGGTATTTTAGGGTCAATATAAGTTTCAAATAATAAGTCTTTTTCATCACATTTAAGTGTAAATA
>JADGDY010000169.1 GCA_016744655.1 Bacteroidales bacterium
ATTTAAAACATACAAAATGAAAACTATATACAGGTTAAGCTTAATTATAATTTCACTGATTTTATTGGGCTGCAATAACACATCAGAAGAAACTCAATCAAAAGAAAACACTAATAAAAATGATATAAGCTATACGGAGGAGGGTTTAAATTTTGCCATGCAAACACAAAAAGTATTGGCTAAAAACTTGATGAATGAAATCAAAACTAATGGAACAGTAGCCGCTATAACTTTTTGTTCTTCCAAGGCTTATCCCTTAACAGATAGTATGGCTCTTGTATTAGATGCACAATTAAAAAGAGTTTCTGACCAAGCAAGGAATCCGAATAATAAGGCCAACAAACAAGAGGCTGCCTATATCGCCAAATCAAAAGAACTTCTGGGAAAAGGCGAGATTATAAAACCCCAAATGACTGAAGTTAATGGAAAAATGGTGGGCTATTATCCAATTCTTACCAATCAACTTTGTTTGCAATGTCATGGAAGCCAAGATGAAGAACTTAAACCAGAAACCCTTTCCCAAATTGAAGGTTTATATCCAAATGATAAAGCCATTGACTATAAAGTTAATGAACTGAGAGGGATATGGGTAGTGGAAATGAATAAAAAATAGTAATAAGGTTCCGTAAAAATAAGAAGAACAAGACTTATCAATAAACAAAACAAATGAATCAAAAAGAATTATCAGAGTTAACAGATGAAGAACTCTTAATAAAAGCAAAAAAAATGAAATCGAACTCCATTATAAATGCCGTGTTAATTGGCTTTATGGCGGGAGTCATCTTCTACAGTGTAGTGAAAAGTACTTGGGGACTTGTAACACTAATTCCATTGTTTATCATCTACAAATTAATGAATCAATCCAATGATGATAAAGCTTTGAAAGAAGTTCTAAAAGAGCGTAATTTATTATAAACCTGAGTTCGACATTAAATATCACCACAGTTTCAGATAATTAGCTCATATTCGAATCAAATTTTTGAAGAGCTATCGGGATAACTCGATAAAATTTGCTGAAGAAGATGAGTTAATTATAGAAATCCACTTGTGGCAAAGTCAATAATACATCATCTTTTTACTAAAACCCAATTGATATAGCCCGCTATATCTTCTTGAATTTCAGATCAAACCTGATACATTATTGTCGTTCTGTGGAAGTTATTTAATAATCGAACTCAGGTTATAAGTCATCATTTTCTGTTTGGGATTCTTGCTATACTTTTGCCTTCCATATAGAGAATCCTAAACCAATAATGTTTTAAAAAGCAAAGTTGAATGAATAAAATATCACTAATCGTATTGCTTACTTTGATTGGGATTGGTCTACAGGCTCAGGATTCAATAAATACCAAAAGCTTTTTTAAAAAAAGAGATTTTGGTCAATATTTTTATTCTGACAGATATGCTCCAATTACTAATGTGGGAATTGGAGCCATGGCCTTATTCGATACCTACGACATTGGATTAGAAAGAAATGGAATAGTGCCCGTTGCAGAACCCATTCTTGGCGCTCAGCTACCCATTTACTATTTTAAAGATGAATCCAAACGATGGTCATTGTCCATACCTATCTCATTTTCGGTTTGGTTTGACTTTACCGAAGAAAGAACTTCCCCAATTTTAAATACCGATTATCGATTTGCACTATTAGAACTCAATTATACTCGGATTCTTAAAAACTCAAGAATCAATAATATCGGCCTACGTTTTATCCCGTTTTTTCATGAAAGTACACATGTTGGCGATGAATTAATCATATCAAAAATACGAGATTCCATTCCTGTTTCAAGAATAAATGTTTCCTATGAAACCTTCGAACTAGCGTTTATCATTAACGATGCTTATGGACAGAAGGTGAAAAATCATTCTGCTAGAATTGGAGCTAAATTTCTATGGAATCCTCAAAAGGGATATTATACAGCTGATTCTTTAGAAATATCAAAAGCTATAGAAATACCCTCCTCAAGTAGGTGGATAGAGCCCTATTTACAATACCAATATCAAAACCCGGATTCCTGGCTTTCTAATAGTAAGATGATGTTTATTTTCTCCCAGGATTTCTATTTAAGAGTCCGCTATGGTTATGGTAGCTACTTCACCAACAAATCGGAGGAGGTTGTTTTTAGAGAAATTGGTGAAGCTTATCAATTATGTAGTACCACCATGTTGGGATGGAAGTTCTATAACTCCAAGAAAGAATTATCAAATTCAGGAGTGTTCTTTAAGATTTACATCGGACTCAATCCCCATGGACAATTTAGAAACATCCCCAAATATCCTTGGCTAGGACTAAACTGGGTTTATGATATTTAGGATTTTTTTGTTTTTATAGGAATTTAAATCCATAAGTTATTTCACATTTAGAGGGTCAGGGCCATATTAATTAACATCCTCTTCAATACGCACCAACTAAACAAATGAAACAGGCCTAAGAATCTAAATTATTAATTTATTAAAATTTAAAATGATGGATAAAGCACTTCAAACAATGATTGACAATATGCCGGAAAAGACGGGCAAATCTTTAGAAGAGTGGAAATTAATACTACAGGAAAAATCATTTGAAAAACATAGCGAAGGTGTAAGATACTTAAAAACGGAATTTAATATCACTCACGGCTTCGCAAATACTATTATAACACTTTCAAAAGATGATAAGGGTTCAGAAGAAAACCTTGTGGAGAATCAGTATCAAGGGAAAGAAAGTTTATTTCCGATTTATAATGAACTCATTGCTTACATTAATACGCTGGGTAAGGATATTACAATCACGCCAAAAAAAGGAAGTGTAAGTATCATTCGAAAAAGACAATTTGTTTTAATAAAACCTGCCACTAAAACAAGAATCGATTTAGGCTTAAAAATAAAAGACAAGCCAATAAGCGGTAGGCTCGAAAACTCAGGGCCCTTTGGAACCATGTGTTCACACAGAGTGAAATTGTCAAATAAGGATGATGTTAATCAAGAATTAAAAGATTGGATTACAGAAGCCTACGAAAAGTCAGAATAATAGGCTGTAATTGTTACTATACAACTCGTCCAGCTATTTTAATACCAATTTTGTTATATATGAGTGTTTAATTCTTTTGAGGATTTTTGAGTTTTATCGAGGTAAAAAATTGAAGAATAGCCATGGCTACGGTGATATTTTTTTACGATGAGTATACTCAAAAGGAGGTATGAATAACGCTTATTATATTGTGATTTTGGTATGAGTCTTATTCTTCATTCGAAGACTGTGGGCTGGCCTTGCCCAAATAGGATGCTGCTCAAGAGGTGCATTGTAGAATGTTTGATTTTTCAGCAAAGGGCTTTAGCTTTTAAAATAATGACAGTGGAGGTGATTGAAATAGAACCGACTACTTTGGTTCTGATAAATATCTGCTGACATCAGGTCATTAGTATTCTACATTGCTAGAAAAATCAATATTCTAGAAGAAGTGGGAATGCAATTGTTTGGGCTGGCTTTTTTCTTACTTTTTTCCGCAAAAAAGTATGAATTATAAGCTGTCTATTTCATGATTTATATAATTGATTAATTTTACCAAAGTTCAAGATGAATTCTTAATTGGGGTTGGTTTTGATTTTCAAAGATTTAAATGAAGTAATGAATAGAAAGCTAGTATTTGATTTTCGAGCAGATATAGAGCCACTCGATTTGCCTAAGAAGCTGAATAATCCTTTTGAAACTAATATTTCAGAGATTGGGAAGATTGCAATGGGCGAATTTCAGGAATTCATTTCCCAAGAATCAGTAATTTGGCATCATGATTTTAAAAAACATAAAGGGAAAATGTTCGGTGTTTTAATTGTTAAAGATTTAAAGGGGCATTGTTTCTATTTAGGAACTGTTTCAGGACAATTATTAGGAAGAAAATCATGCGACAAGTTTGTTCCATCCGTATTCGATGAATCAGTTGGTGATTTTTTTATCAATCGAGGAATGACAGAATTATCAAATTTGAGCACTCAAATTAAATCCACCGAAGAGGATAGCGAAATTGTAAGATTGAAGGAAGTACGCAAAAATAAATCTTTAAGCTTACAGCATCGACTTTTTGAGAATTACGTTTTTACAAATGTTAAAGGTGTTTCTAAAAACGTATTGAAAATATTTAGTGATTCTGGATTTGGAATTCCACCCGCGGCAGCCGGAGAGTGCGCTGCTCCAAAGCTATTGCAATTTGCCTTACAAAATAGATTAGAACCGATTGAATTGATTGAATTTTGGTTTGGAAATTCGCCGAAAAGCGAAGAACGTACACATTTGAATATTTATCCCGCATGTAAGGATAAATGCCGTCCTATTTTAGAATTCATGCTTCAAAATTTTAATCTTTACAACCAAGTTTAAAGGGTCGTCGACCCCTTTGATTAGCCTCCTCATGGCAAAAGCCATATCCTTCAACAGCATAAAAGCGGCCAATAAAACCTTGTGGAGGTTTGAGGTAGCTAAAGAATATCAGTTTTGTTAATTTATTCATTATGACTAAACGAGGTATTAGTATTGAAGCAGTTCAAATGATAATCTATCCTTTTGGTGATATAAAAATGATTATTTTTACCATCCTTTGGTAGAGTGATTTAATTGGGGTACTTGGGAGCAAATGCATAATCCAATTTTTAAAGGGGTCGAATTCGACCCCCTTATGAAAGATGCAGGGAATAATGCTTTTACTATGAGTCCTTCTAGATGGGTTGCACTTACCGGTGCAATTGGAATAATTACGAAAAATGGAGCTGGTGGTGGAACTTACGCTCAAAGAGATATTGCCTTTAAGTTTGCCAGTTGGGTATCAGTAGAGTTTGAATTATATTTAATTAAAGAATACCAACGCCTTAAAGAAGAAGAGCAACAACAACTCGGCTGGTCAGCCAAACGCGAACTGGCGAAGCTCAATTACCACATACATACCGATGCCATTAAACATAACCTGGTGCCAAAAGAACTCACCCCAGCTCAAATAGCATTTGTTTATGCCAGCGAAGCCGATGTATTGAATGTGGCATTATTTGGAATCACTGTCAAACAATGGAGAGAGGCTAATCCTAAGCTAAAAAGAAATATGTGCGATTATGCCCGTATTAATGAATTGATTTGCCTTGCTAATATGGAAATGTTGTGCAAACGAGAGCAGAGCCGAATTTATTCGAGCTATGCCGAGTGCAGCCAATATTCTTGAAAAAGAATTTGAACTCGGTTTTTATTAATGAACAACTGTCACAAAAAGAAAGACTGATAAAACTAAACCAAATTGCGATTCAGCAAATGCGGGTCTTGCAGGATGTTGGTAGCAAAAAACTTTTAAAGTAAAGGACCAATACTTGGGTAAAGCTCTTTTTCGATTTGCAATAAATGGGTGCAACGAGAAAGGAGATTTAGTAATTATGCTAAATCATAAATATGGTTGAACAGAGAGGCGTTTAATAATCAGAATCCAAAGCAATCTATAAAACCATCCCATTATAAGCTCAAACCAGCCCGTCCAGCTATTTTAACCACCACTAATCACGTTTTTCTATTCAATTAATAAAGCAAATTTCAATTTTAGTATGCTATAGCCAAAACGGGTTTGTTAGCCTCCTCATGAACAAAAGCCATTTCCTTTAAAAGCATAAAAGTTGGTAATAAAACGGGGTGGAGGTATTCACAAGTTTGTAGCATATAATTGAGTTTAGATTAATAATTAACATTACCATAGTTCAATAAAACCAGTGTGACATTCGTTATAGAGGTCAAAGGCACAGTTAAATTGGATTATTAAAATTGGAAGAATTGTGCTAATTTTAGTTTTTCAAAAAGGATTAAAAGATGAGCAAAACAAAATTGAACGTAAACGACTTAGAAATTGTTTTTTACAAACAAAATGAAGAAGAGTTTATTTCCCTGACTGATATGGCAAAATTCCGTGATTCTGAACGGACGAATTACATCATTCAGAACTGGATGAGAACCAGAAGTACAATTGAATTTTTAGGACTTTGGGAACAACTGAAAAATCCAAATTTTAAAAGCATCGAATTCGATGCCTTTAGAAATGAATCCGGCTCGAATAGTTTTACACTTACTCCTAAAAGATGGATTGAAGCCACTAATTCAATTGGAATAATTTCAAAATCTGGAAGGTACGGTGGGACTTTCGCTCATAAAGACATCGCTTTTGAGTTTGCATCTTGGATTAGCCCAACTTTCAAGCTTTATTTAATTACTGAATACCAAAGATTAAAAGAAGTTGAGACCAATAAATACAATTTAGAATGGAACGTTAAAAGAATTTTAAGCAAAACCAATTACTATATTCATACTGATGCAGTTAAAAATTTCATTATTCCCAACAAAAACTACGATAAGGAGAAAGAATGGTTGCTCTATGCGGAAGAAGCGGACTTATTGAATGTGGTACTTTTTCATTGTACAGCAAAAGACTGGAGAGATGCAAATCCAGACTTAGTAAAGAAATCATTGAATTTGCGAGATATTGCTAGCATAAATGAATTGGCTATTTTATCCAATCTTGAGACTTTAAATGCTCAAATGATTAAAGAAAAAGTTAACAAGCATGAAAGGTTTTTGAAATTAAAAGATATTGCAAAATATCAATTATCGGTTTTGAATGGAAAAGACTTCATGAAAACACTCAAAAAATTGAACGAAAATATTTATGTTGAGCAAAACAAAAAGCTGAATAAATAATACGGAGAGGAATGAGAAGAATATGGTAAAACGATTATGAAAGAACTTTCTTCTCAAGCAACCAATATGTAATGATGCCGAAGAATATGGAATTGAAATAGAATATTAAAATGATAAAAGCCTTGGCAAATAAACAGAATCTCAAGCAATCGATAAAACCACCCTATTAAAAACCTAACAACTCGTCCAGCTATATTAAACCCTTTTACCACATTTGCTAATCACCATTACCAAATCCCAAAACCCTAATCTATTACCAATTGTTTTATAAAGTGAAACTTTGTGATTACAATGGTTTATGCCGCCACATCATCTATAGACTACAATTCGGAATTAATTAAAGGCGCATTATGATTTGTCGTCGATATAATATAGCCTAAGCGGGTTTATTAGCCTCCTCATGGCCAAAAGCGATTTTCTTTAAAAGTATAGTTGCTGATAATAAAATCCCGTGGAGTTTTGTTGTAAAAGTTTGTAATTAAAGTTTTAGAGTGAGCTAAAGTGATTAAATTAATAAAGCATTCATTTCGGACTAACATCTGCCTAGGATTACAGAAGTCTGTCGTAATTCTGCGAAAATTACCTCAATATTAAAACATGCTTTTAATGCTTAGAATCCCAAACGAATTCTATAATTTCTTTTTAAGATGTATTTCTGCTTATACATGTTATAAATGATTGTTGTCGCTTACTAGGCTAGCTGAATTTTTATTCTCTTCAGTCTTGAAATCACTTTGGTTATATGCTGGCATTAGCCAAGTTGAAAACAAAATGATTTAAGATCTTCCTATTAAAAAAATAACATTTGTGTTTTGATGCAAGATTAGTGTAAATAACTCAAAGATAGGTGTTAATGGTTTTTACTGTGGTAGATTTGTTGTGTAAATGATCTGAATATTTAGGATCTAGAATTGACTTAATAAGTGTATATCTAATAAGAAAAATCATTTATTGTGAGTTTGTTAACTTTTTTTTAATGATTGATATAAGGTAAAAAACCTTTCTTTGAGAATGAATTAAGAAAATTTAACTAATAACGTTAAGTGGAATAAGGTAAGAATGTAGTGCGCCTTAATTGGGAAATCGTATTGGAAATTTGTTCAAAGGTGAATTGAGAAAGTTGACGTTTATTTTTTTTTAAAACTCCGGATGTTTTGGATAATAATAATGATGGTAAAACTTCCCAAAATTGTACTCATTTTATTTTACAAGAATACTATATAAATAGGCGTTTTGGAGTAGCTATATCGAATAAACTTGATTATAAATAATAGTAAGATTTAATTATTAACGGTTTGATAATAATCAAATTGATAATTAATTATTAATATAATTTTCGTTATGTATAACTAAAACACAAAAATTATGAAACAATGGTGGTTTGCCAGTGAAAAATTCACAAATGGCTTTACTCAACTTAAGAGTCCTACAGAAGGAGATCTGCAGGATAGAAATTTTAAAGATGCTCAAAAACTTTCTATAACTGCAGAACAGGCTTGGGTAAAGGATGACTTTGATCGATTATTTAATAAGGATAATGATGTAATAATTGCATCCAAATACCAAATTGGGCCAAGACGAATTGTTGATAAGGTACATTTTCTAAGGAAAAATTATCCTGAAAAGAAATTAATTGGACCTTTTTTTCACCCTAATATATATGCTACCAAAGATTTCAAAGAGTCATACGATCATATAATATTGCAGATTAGAGTTTATGATGAAGATGGACTCTCTAATAAAGAAATTGATTCTATTCAAGGAGCCCTTTCAGCTGTTGGCACTTCTTCTACTATAGCGTTTCCTGCATTTTCTCCAATTGCTGGATTAGCAACCGGAATTGCTAATTCTTTGGTTTCTTTAGTCGATACGATGAATGACCACGATAGAATTATCGATGGGACGATTAGGTTAGAGGTTAATAAGCCTGACAGTCAGGGGTATGATCACTTGCAACCTGGGTTTTTAATTTGTTTCAATGGTAAAGTAGACGGGAGTGACTTACACCTTGGTGATGATAAGCAAATATATTCGGATATACAGAACGGTGTTCTTTATGAAAGTAATTCTTACATAGTTCTTCGCATTCGAAGGGCGTTCTTGGAATCACCAGATTATGAAGCGGATGAACATGCGGCTACTTTATTAAGTGAAATAGAGAATGGAAAAAAAGGGAAGGCTACTGATGCTTTGTCCTTCGTTAGAGAGACCTTCGACTCTTATACAAGTTTCAAGAAGCTAAGACGAGTAAAAGAACTTCAATCTAAGGGTGTGCTTACCGATGATGAACAGGAGCTTTTGAATGAACTACTTGAAGATGCCTCAATAGCAGAGTTTTTAAGGTAATTGTAAATAACTTTTGATAAGATGAGTGAGCTTGTATTTTTTATAGAAGCTGCTGAAACAGATAAATTCATGCTTTCAGTAAAGGGTTAGCATACTCATTTTATCATTGGTGTTAGCATTAATTTAAAAAAAAGATAATTAGAGGAAAAAGTTGACTGTTATCTGAATTGTCAGCTCAATGTCTTCGGAACTCAATTATTAGGGACAAAAAAATATGTACAATTATAATTCAAAAGCAACACTTAAAATAAAAGAAGAAAAACTAATATTTAGAAAGAGTGATATTACGTTTCAAACATTAACAAAACTTGAAAAATAATTATTATGAGTAATAAAAGGAATAAGAATTTTAAGATTTTACAACCGGGAATTAGTATCTCTAGTAAGTATAGTACAAATGGAACTTTGGGATTAATTGTCTTTGATAAAACTAATAATTATCAACCTTGCATCCTGAGTAATTGGCACGTTTTAGCTAAAAGAAGTTTTATTCCTAGAATCTCTTTTCGTAGAGGGAGTCCTATATTTCAACCAGGAAAGCTACCGCAAAACGGAAGACTAAATCAGAATACTATTGTCGCAAGACTAACAAGATACGATAAAATAACAGACTCTGCAATTGCTAAAATTACTAATCGTGATTTCATTCCTAACCAATTTGAAACAAGTGCTCTAATTAAAGCAGCGAGAGTTCCGGTAGAAGGTGATATTGTTGAAAAATCAGGTGCACGAACAGGGGTAACTAGAGGTAAGGTAGTTGATATTAGAGGAAGTATAGTTACAATTAAACCAATGGAAGATATTAACCCACTGAACATTGAAATTAGTGCTGGCGGAGATTCGGGCTGTGTATGGTATGACCCTGTTACTTTTGAAGGATTAGTCTTGCATAATTCAGGTGAAGTAAATAAACGCCCTGAAGAAGAATTTGCAAAAGGCACAATGCTTGTTACGGTTCTAAAGGTACTTAATATTTCTTTAACTGATAATAATACCAAATTAATCAAATAATGAGCGTTATATTTATTATCTTTGTGACATGTCATATAAGAGTAAAATACATGTAAAAGAGAACTTGACGTATCTCCGA
>JADGDY010000272.1 GCA_016744655.1 Bacteroidales bacterium
CCGTGTGAGGGATAAATAAATCGGAATATATTTTTCTTAATTGAGAAATAAAATCTTTGCATAGCCATAGCTACGGAAATATTTTCTTTAAAAAAGTTAGAGAAATAGAAACGATTTATATCACTCAATATGGTTTTTAGTTGGTATTATTGCTGTTTTACATTCTTCTCAAAATCCAGAGAAATGGAATTTGTAAGGTTTTTAATACTCGGAATGAATATCTTAAATTGTATCGTTAATTTCACCAAAAAATAACACCACAAATCCTCCATATTCGTATCTTTGCGCTACCTTAGTTTTGGGTGAACATTAGAAAATGATGATATCGTTTTCTGATACATTTAGATTAAATTATGGATTCACAAGAACACAATAAATCAGCACTCAATGTGCAAGCGGGTATTGAGAAACCTGCATCCGTTAATCCTCGTTTTGCTAGAGGAAAAAGAAAGAAACTTACTGAGCAACCTGCTTCTTGGTTTTTAGAAGGAATCAGAAAGGGTGATAGAAGTATACTGAGTAGAGCTATTACTTTAATAGAAAGTAATTTACCAGCTCACCGAAAATTAGCTCAAGAAATCATAGAACTTTGTTTGCCTTACTCTGGAAAATCCTTCAGAATAGGAATTACTGGAGTTCCAGGTGTTGGAAAATCTACATTTATTGAAGCTTTTGGTTCTCACGTTACTAAAGAAATGGGCAAAAACTTAGCTGTTTTGGCCATAGACCCCAGTAGTCAAAGAACTAAAGGTTCTATTTTGGGCGATAAAACCAGAATGGAAAAACTAACAACTGACACCAAGGCATTTATTAGACCCTCCCCATCGGCTGGTTCGCTTGGAGGAGTCGCTCAAAAAACACGTGAGAGTATTATTTTATGTGAAGCAGCTGGATACGAAGTTATTTTAGTTGAAACAGTGGGAGTGGGTCAAAGTGAGACTGCTGTTCATGGCATGGTCGATTTTTTCTTACTATTAATGTTGGCTGGAGCTGGCGATGAGTTGCAGGGAATAAAAAGAGGAATAATGGAAATGGCCGACGCTATCCTCATTAACAAAGCAGACGGTGACAATAAAAACAGAGCAGAGTTGGCCAGAAGAGAATATGCTAATGCCTTGCACTTATTTCCTCCCACAGAATCGGGTTGGATTCCTAAAACTCAAACTTGTTCAGCTTATACCGGCGATGGAATTGGTGATGTTTGGGGTATCATGGATAGCTATATCAATGAGACTAAAATAAATGGATATTTTGATCATAAGCGTAAAGAGCAAAAAAATTATATCTTGCAAGCTAGTATTGAGCATAACTTAAAACAGAACTTTTATAATAATATTGAAGTGCAAAAGCTTTTAAAAGTTGTAGAAGAACAAATTTTAAGCGATGAGATATCTGCCTATAAAGGTGCTGATAAATTAATGGAAACCTATTTTAAAAACATAGATTTTGGCTAAAGATAAGATTGAACAGAAAAAAGAAGAGAAGAAGTTAAAGGCTCAGGAAAAGGCTGAAAAGCAAAAAAGAAATGAGGCATTTGAGAAACTAAAGCCGCTTTTGTATTCATTTGCTCTTTGGGGTGTATTAATGGGAATAGTTTATATTCCTTTTATTTATGATTTAATCATGAGTTTTTTAGTCGATTTTGTAGTGGCATCAACAGTAGCATTAGGTAGTATTCTATTTATTCCAATTGAGACTTCTGGGAGCCCTTTAATTACAGTGGCAGGATATACTATGAAAGTGATTTTTGAATGTACAGCTTATAACTTCTATCTTTTCGCAGTGGCTTTGATAGTTTTTGGTAAATGGACACTTAAAGATAAACTGATTAACCTCTTGATTTTTATTGTAAGTATTTTCTTATTGAATGCAGCACGATTTGTTATCATGGGTTATGTTGGAAAAGCCTGGCCTCATCTGTTTCATCAGGTTCACGATTATGTTTGGACTATCGTTTTTGGATTGGTGGTTTTCATTCTTTATATTTGGCGTAACGATAAAAGTTTGATCCATGGTTAAAAAAATATCCATATTGATTTCTAGCACTATTGGTCTTTATGCACTCTGGTTGGTAGGATTAGAAAAAATTTATGCTCAAATTCTAAAATTTGGAGCCTCTATTATCCTCTCTCCATTTTCTAATGTGACCCCAGTTTTAAAACTCGACCAAGCTCATCCCGATTTCTGTGTAGCTGTTGGACAAGATGGATACTGCATGGAATTAGAATTATTTGGATTGTCAATAATTGTGATGTTAAGTTGGTATATCATGTTGGTTTCCTTAAATGCTTCTAAAAGAATGATGTTTACCGCTTTAAAACACATTGGAATATTTTACCTCCTTCAAATTTTAACCATGTCAACCTTGGCAT
>JADGDY010000170.1 GCA_016744655.1 Bacteroidales bacterium
TGAAGTTAAAAATCATTGTATCCCTTTTTATGAATATTAAGGATGCAAAAATCAAAAGTTTAATTGTAGAAAACTATACGCTATCGTGGAGACGGTTACCTAAAACCCGACACGTCATAACAAACAAAGGTATTCCACAGGGCTGAAGGCCCGACACATCCAAACCCTCAACAAGCAAAGCGAAGGTGAGGGGGCAAGAGCTATAGCAAAGCCAGAGCCAAGCCACAGGGCTGAAAGCCCAACACCTAACATTCTAATCCCAAACATACTCCTCATCATACTCCATACCATTCTCATCCAAAAAACCACGATACTCATCCTGAAAGTCAGCTTTCTGGTGATGTTCAGGCTGACTTAAAATATACCTCTCCACAACCGGAACAACAGATTCGCTTACAGAACAAGCAAAATACCCTCTCGCCCAACGAAAATCGGGAATTCCTTCAGGCTTAATCCATTTTGATGAAGATGATTTCACTTTAGAAACTAAGTCAGCTATATCCATGGTCTTAGGCAAAGTACACAGAATATGAACATGTTCAGGATTTGCATAAATCTCATAAACATAGGAGCCTAAATCTGCTGCAGTTCCAACCATATAAGCTTGTAGCTTTTCTCTTACTTCTTCTCGAATTATAGGTTTTCTATATTTTGTAGAAAACACAATATGAACATTAATTTTAACTAGACTTTGGGACATAATATTTTCTTTGATTCTTTAAAATTACAACAAATTCACTAATCAGGAAACGTGTCGAGCCTTCGGCCCACTATATAAACTTAGCATTCCACGCATAGCTCTTCGAGCTATGCGTTTAAGTATCGAGCCTTTGGCCCTCAAACATAAACCACAATATACCACAATTCTAATCAATACGTCATCATTCTATTCCAAAGGGCTGAAAGCCCGACACGTCCAAACCCTCAACAAACAAAGTGAAGATGAGGGCAAGTGAGGCAAAGCCGAACGAAGAAGAAGGCTGAAAGCCCGACACGTCATAACAAACAAAGTATTCCAAAGGGCTGAAGGCCCGACACATCCAAACCCTCAACAAGCGAAGCGAAGTTGAGGGCAAGTGAGGCAAAGCCGAGCGAAGGTGAGGGGGCACGAGCTATGGCAAAGCCAGAGCCAAGCCTAAGGGCTGAAAGCCCAACACGTCAACCAATCCTCCCAATTTATTGAACCCCGTTCAATAAATTCTTTTTCCCTATCTTTACCTCATAAAACTAAATGAATTCCCATATGAAAAGCCATCAATTCCTTATTGGAAGCTTACTCTTTATTTCCCTATTTCTAGGCTATACTATTGCACAAGCCGAAGATTCCTCAAAAGTAAAAACACCAACACAAACTGAGGAACTACCTTTAGCTACCGGCTATAACGACCTTTTTGCGGGTTCAGGAGAATGTTTACAATGTCATAATTCTATGGTGGATGCTGATGGAAATAATATTGGAATATTAGATGCTTGGAAATCTACCATGATGGGAAATGCAGCTAAAGACCCTTTTTGGAAAGCAAAAGTGAGTTTTGAAACCATTATAAACCCTGGTTTAACAGAAGAAATTGAAACCACATGTACTAAATGTCATGCTCCACAAGGGAACTTTAATGCTCACCATAATGGACAAAGCCACTATAGTTTTTCTGAAATGAATGCTGACCCCATTGCAAAAGATGGTGTTTCATGTACGGTTTGCCATCAGATTATGGAGGAATCTCATGGCAACTTTAGTGGAAATATTCAATTTAATACCGAACAAAAAATATATGGTCCATATTCTGATATTTTTCCAAATCCCATGATTAACCATACTGGATACACACCCACTTACAGTACTCATATTAAAGACTCTGAGCTTTGTGCCAATTGCCACACCCTCATCACTCCTACTGTGGATTTAAATGGCCAACTCACAGGAGGTGAATTTGTAGAACAATCTGTCTATCAAGAATGGAAAAACTCAGAATCGTTTACCAGTGGTGTAAGCTGCCAAGATTGTCATTTGCCGGAGATTACAGAAGATGTTGTGATTAGCAATATGCCACCATGGCTCGAAGGTCAATCCCCTTTTGGTAAACATGAACTAGTAGGGGGAAATGTATTTATGTTAAGGCTTTTAAGAGATAATATTGAAGAGCTGGAATTATCTGCTAGTACAGAGGATTTTGAATCTACCATTTCTCGTACCCTCCACAAACTCCAAGAACTAAGTATCGATATGAATTTAAATATAGAGGAGCGTGATAATGATAGTCTATACTTATCTTTAAGAATCCTCAATTACGCAGGTCATAAAGTTCCAAGTGGTTACCCGAGTAGACAAGTATTTGTTCAGTTGGAAGTACAGAATGAAAACAACGAAAGCATTTTCCTCAGTGGAGCTTTAGATGAGAACTCACAGATAATAGATGAAGACGAGGAATATGAGCCTCATTATTCCATGATTAATGATGAAAGTCAAGTTCAAATCTATCAAACAGTAATGGCCAATGTGGAAGATGAAATGACCACCACTTTGCTCCACGCTGCTTATCCTTTAAAAGACAACCGACTCCCTCCTATTGGCTTTTCAACAAACCATCCTAGTTATGATACCACAATAATTGCAGGTTTAGCAGCAAGCGATGAAACTTTCAATCCATCAGAAGAAGGTGGTGACCTTATTAAATATCATATCCCAATCCATCAATACCAAGGAGAATTAAAAGTGACCGCAAAAGTTTATTACCAAACAGTGGGGTCTAAATGGTTGGAAGACATGTTCAATGAAAGCAGCGAAGACATAGACCTTTTTGAAGGAATGTATGAAGATGCAGATAAAAGCCCAGTTTTAATGGGAACAAAAGAAGTGATTAGCCTATCTACTTCCACAAAAGAAATAAATAAGCTCCCAAACCTCTATCCTAACCCAAGTGAGGGCTTAGTTTATATAGAAAACAATAATAATTGGGAACAGGCTGATATTTACCTATCCAATGGTCAACTAGTATCGAGTATATCTATTAAGGATGAAGAACTGGTAATAATTGAGCTTCCTCAAGAACTCGGGCTTTATATGATTCAGCTAAAAAACAAAAGACATCAATCAGAAATTTCAAAGATTCTAAAAATCTAGATAAGGATTTCCAAAACAATACCATAGAATAAACTCACACTAAACCATTCAGGAAGCTATTATTGTTGTATCTTTGGTCTAGCGCATGACACATTATATAAAAAGTTTCTGGAATTTCTATTCAAGGAATAAAAGCTTATCCCTCCTTTCGCTTTTTGGGTTAAGCTTTGGATTGTTTAGTATGTTGCTTATCGGAGCTCAATTGGTAAACGAATATAGCTTTAATAAAGACATTCCAGATTATGAATATATATATAGAGTGGTCATTGCAAGTGAAGATTTAGTTCTAGCACGAACTCCTTTTCAATTTAATGAACTTATAAAAAAAGCATTACCTGAAATTACTGAATCAGGAAGAATATCAAACCTTAATGACAATATTGGTTTTGTTTACTTTATAAAAAATGGTCAGAAGATAAAAATCGAGAATTTTTATGCGGCAGATAAAGCTGCTGTGGATTTATTGGGAATTAGTGGTCTTCATCAGGAGGAAATAAGAAGCCTTAATCATGGAGAAGTAATCATCTCTGAGGCTATCGCTAAAAAGTTTTTTGGCAAGACAGACGTCATAGGTGAGGTTTTTCCCATTTCACACAAAAGGAAAGTATTTCATTTTAAAATTGCCCAAGTTTTTAACGATATAGAATGGAATCATACCCATCAAGCCCAAGTTATATGTAATCCCGATTTCTATTTACAATTATTAGATAAATACTATGGTATTAATAGAGAAATGTTGCAATATTCATTAGAATCAGAATGGATAGAAGCATATATTAAAAGAAACAAAAATACCTCAGAGAAGGCGTTTATAGAAAAGTTTAAAAAAACAGCAGATGCTTTATATAAAAAAAGGAATTTAAACATAAAAGCTTCTTTACAGCGATTAGATAATATATATCTAGATTCCTCTGATTTCAACAATGATTTTATTGAAAAAGGAAACCGTAAAAATCTTTTGTATTATAAAATATCGATACTTATCATCTTAATTTTTACTGTTTTTAATTATGTCATTATAAGTATTTCCATTTCAACGCAAAGAAATATTGAAATAGGAATTAGAAAAGTATTTGGAGCTTCGAGATGGGTTTTGATGCGGCAGTTTTTTATGGAATCATTTTTCATCACCCTGATATCCATCCCAATTGTACTTTTTATATTTGTTTATTACAGCCAGTATTTAAGTCCAGTATTAATGCTGAAATTCCATTTTTACTCAAAAAACCTATTCTACTATATCTTGTTGGGACTATCTACTCTTGGCTTATTGGCATTACTCTCTTCATCCTATACCAGTTTTTATCTATCATCCCTTTCCCCAGTATGTTCTTTATATGGAGAGAAAATTAGTAAAAAAAACAAAACCAAAGTACTATACTATTTTCTAGGTTTTCAAGTATTTGTTTCATTTATCTTAATCATGATCTCCACCGTATTTCATTCACAAATGGATTATGCCGTCAATAAGTCATCCCCTTTCGATATTGATAAAGTTCAACTGGTCCATTTTGAAACCATATTAAAATCTACTGACTATGTAAAAGTAAAGAAAGAACTGCAATCAGACCCTAACATTATAAGTGTTACCGGAGGAATATTTTTACCTCCATTTAATGGTTCTAGCAGAAGAAATTACTCATTATCAAATGATTTAAACAATAGTATTGTTTGTGAATCGTATAAAGTAAACTCGGATTTTTTTAAAACTTATGAAATTGACTTATTGGAAGGAAGATACTTTGATTTTAAGGAAGGTAGTGACCTAAAGCACGCTATAATATTAAATAGAACAGCTTATGAAAAATTTGGACTCAATAGAATTGATGAAAGTCAAATTGAAGGAAGAAGTATTATTGGTGTGATAGAAGACTTCAATTATCACAGTTTACACCATGAAATTAGGCCCATGTTATTCCTTCCTGAAATCAAGCAAACTAGAAGCCTCGCTATAAAATACCTAAATCCCATAACATCAGAATCCAGAACAATACTTCAAGACAAACTGAGTAAATTACTAAAAAATAAAACCATATATACTCCCACATATAGAGAAGCTCTGGAAAAACTTTACAAAAAAGACATCAACCTATTGAATACCATCTTGTTTTACACCATAGTCCTCATTGCATTGAGCATATTTGGAATGATAGGACTCACTTTGTTTTTCACTAATAATGAGCGAAAAAACATTTGTATTCATATGGTTTATGGAGCCAGTTCTAAGGAGGTATATTATATTTTCACCAAGAGAATATTATATATGCTGTTAATATCTACAGTCTTAGCCATTCCCATAGCATTAGGTTTTATTTACAACTGGCTTAGTTTTTTCTCAAAGCATCAAGGAATACCTATATCGATAATCTATATTGTTTCTTTTATTTGGATATCAATTCTAATTGTGAACTCAATAATTCTTTTGAGGACGGTGAATTATTCTCCTACTAAGTATTTGAGGTAATATTATTGAATTCGCATATGAGACAAATTCGCCATTTCGATAAAGTATACTTGAACATGTTTACAAGGACAAGTATCAATAAAAAAAACAATTCTAGCTTGATTAGAAATGGAATAAACTTATCAATCCCGTCCTAAACGAATAAAAAAATAAAATAAGTTATAAGTATCTCGATTATCTTTGAGTTGCACAACAAATAACATATTCTCTCATGACAAATATAACTTTACTTGAGCAGATTATTCAAAAAACTGGAACGTTCAATTTTCAATAAATTCATAAAAGAGCATGAAACAGACAAACATCAAAAAGGCTTTAACAGTTGGTCTCATTTTGTATCCATGCTTTTCTGCCATTTTGCCAAAAGTCAGTCTTTAAGAGATATTAGTAATGGGGTACGCTCAGCAACAGGCAATCTAAATCATCTGAGCAATGTTTAGCCTATCTACTTCCACAAAAGAAATAAATAAGCTCCCAAACCTCTATCCTAACCCAAGTGAGGGCTTAGTTTATATAGAAAACAATAATAATTGGGAACAGGCTGATATTTACCTATCCAATGGTCAACTAGTATCGAGTATATCTATTAAGGATGAAGAACTGGTAATAATTGAGCTTCCTCAAGAACTCGGGCTTTATATGATTCAGCTAAAAAACAAAAGACATCAATCAGAAATTTCAAAGATTCTAAAAATCTAGATAAGGGTTTCCAAAACAATACCATAGAATAAAATCACACTAAACCATTCAGGAAGCTATTATTATCGTATCTTTGGTCTAGCGCATGACACATTATATAAAAAGTTTCTGGAATTTCTATTCAAGGAATAAAAGCTTATCCCTTCTTTCGCTTTTTGGGTTAAGCTTTGGCTTGTTTAGTATGCTGCTAAACGGAGCTCAATTGGTAAACGAATATAGCTTTAACAAGGACATTCCAGATTATGAGTATACTTATAGAGTGATAATAGATGATGAAGGTTTTGCTCAGGCACAAACTCCATTTCAATTTAACGAACTTATAAAAGAGGAAATTCCTGAGATTACGAAATCAGGAAGAATCGCTAGCCTCAATTATAGTATTGGTTTTGCTTATTGTGTGAAAAATGGTCAGAAAATAAAAATAGAGAATTTTTATACAGCAGACAAAGAGGCATTGAATTTATTGGGAATTGTTGGTCTTCATAATGAAGAAATAAACAACCTTAATCATGGAGACGTAATTATTTCAGAGTCTATGGCAAAAATGTTTTTTGGGAAGACTGATGTCAGGGGTGAGGTTTTTCCAATATCCCATAAAAGAAAATTATATCATTTCAAAATAGCCCAAGTTTTTAAGGATATTGATTGGAATCATACCCACCAGCCTCAAGTTATTTGTAATCCAGATTTTTATGTACAAATCTTAAATAAACAATTTGGATTTAATAGAGAAAAAATGCTTAATTCCTTAGAATCAGGATGGATAGAAACATTTATTAAAAGGAATAAAAATACCACAGAAAAGGTATTTATAAAAAAGTTTGTAGAAACAGCGAATGGATTACATGAAAAAAGAAACTTAACTACTAAAGTTTCCCTACAAAGACTGGATGATATATACTTTGAATCTGATGATCTACACCATGATCCTATCGAAAAAGGAAACCGTAAAAACATTTTGTATTATAAACTATCCATACTAATCATCTTAATATTCACCGTATTTAATTATGTAATTATTAGTATTTCTATTTCAACGCAAAGAAATATCGAAATAGGAATTAGAAAAGTATTTGGGGCTTCGAAATGGGTTTTGATGCGACAGTTTTTTATAGAATCTTTTTTCATTACTCTTATCTCAATCCCAATAGTTCTCCTTATTTCTGTATTTTACAGTCAATATTTGAGTCCCCTATTAATGCTAAAGTTTCATTTTTATTCAAAAAACATTCTTTGTTATATTTTATGGGGAATAGCTGCTCTAGGTTTATTGGCATTACTTTCTTCATCCTATACCAGTTTTTATTTATCATCCCTTTCCCCTGTAGGTTCTTTATATGGTGATAAAATAAGTAAAAAGAATAAAACCAAAGTGCTATACTATTTTCTAGGTTTTCAAGTATTCGTTTCTTTCATATTGATCATAATATCCACCGTTTTTTATTCACAAATGGATTATGCCATCAATAAATCATCTTCCTTTAATATTGATAAAGTTCAATTAGTCCATTTTGAAACAAAATTAAAGTCAAGAGACTATTTGAGAGTTAAGAAAGAACTATTGTCCGATCCAAATATTATAAGCGTTACTGGAGGGATATTTTTACCCCCAAGTAATTCCTCAAACGCAAGAAACTTTGCATTATCAAATGATGAAAATAACAGTATTGTTTGTGAAATATACAAAGTGAATTCGGATTTTTTTAAAACTTATGAAATTGATTTATTAAAAGGGAGGTATTTTGATTTTAATGAGGGTGGCGATATAGATCGTTTTATAATATTAAACAAAACTGCCTATGAGAAATTCGGACTGCGTGGGATAGACGATAATCAAATAGAAGGCAGAATTATTATCGGTGTAGTAGAAGATTTCAAATACCACAGTCTACATCATGAAATTAAACCCATGATATTCTTTGCCGAAAGTAATAACACCTGGAAACTAGCCATAAAACACTTAAATCCTATAACTCCAAATTCTAAAAACATACTTAAGGATAAACTGGATGATTTACTAAAAAACAAAACAATTACAATATTCACTTATAGAGAAATATTACAAGAGCTTTACAAAAAGGATATCAACCTATTGAATACCATCTTGTTTTATACAATAGTTCTTATCCTACTGAGTATATTTGGAATGGTTGGACTCACATTATTTTTTACTAATAATGAACGTAAAAATATATGTATTCATCTGGTTTATGGGGCCAGTTCAAAGGAGGTATTTTATATTTTCACCAAGAGAATATTATATCTGCTGATAATATCTACAGTCTTAGCTATTCCCATAGCATTAGGGTTTATCTATAATTGGCTTAGTTATTTCTCGGAGCACCAAGGATTCCCGATATCAGTATTGTATATTATCTCTATTATTTGGATATCAATTCTGATTGTGAACTCAGTTATTCTTTTGAGGACGGTGAATTATTCCCCTACTAAGTATTTGAGGTAATATTATTGAGTTCACAAAAAACAAGCCATTTCAATAAAGAATAATTCAACATGTTTACAAGCACAACTATCAATAAAAAAAACAATTCTAGCTTGATTAAAAATGGAATAAACTTATGCATACTATTTCTCATCTTATTCTCCATAAATAAAATAGGCCATTCTCAATCTAATAAGCATATTAATTACTGGAAACTATACTACAATATGGAAGAAAGTGTAATTGATTCAAATTACACCAAAGCCTTAGAATATTATCATGAATTATATCAAGAATATGAATTCATTTATGCCAATCATGCTTTTATGGGTCTACAATTATGTGCAATAAATGCTGACCAGAAAAACAATAAAAAATATATTGAACAATGTTATAAATCTGGGATTCTAGAAGATGTGCTTAGAAATAATATTCTGATAAGAGAACACATCCCTAATATTGAGCAATACCCTATCAATTATGATTCTTTACGAACTATATATTGGAGTAGAATAAATCTTGAAATTCGAGAAGAGATTATTAAAATGGATTCTTTAGATAACATTGCAACTGATAAAGTAAACAAGTCATTTTTGAACTATTTTTATTGGCGAAAAATCTCAAAAAGAAATGCCAAACGGATATTTGAAATTACAGAAAGATATGGATATCCCAGTGAGAAGCTCATTGGCATAAATCAAAACCAACAGCTTATTGATAGTTTAAGTGAGTACAAAGTCGGTTATAATATTTTTAATCATGCCTATAGAACAACAAATATGCTTGTTCATTATTTCTCAAATCATACTAAAAACTATCAGGATAAAAATCTCATACTAGAGGAAGAGCTGTTAAAAGGCAATATTGAACCTGCAGATTATGCAGTTCTTCATGATTTTCAAGCCCAATGGAAATTAACCAACCTCGATAATGAATTTTATTACAATGTATGGCATCACGACCCATATCAACGCATAGAAGAAATAAATATCAGAAGAAAAAATATTGGATTAAAACCAGAGGGTTACCAAAAAAAGAAAAAGAAGTATATCATTAAGAATCGGAAAAGTGAGTTTAAATATATTCATATCGAATATCATTAAGATAATTGATGGATAAGAATAAGATTAATGGTTTGACAGTTTTA
>JADGDY010000171.1 GCA_016744655.1 Bacteroidales bacterium
ACTGGGGTAGAATTTTGAATCAGTTTTTAATTATTTTTGACGATAGATTAAATATTAACTAAACAAAATTACGTTTACACAGTTTTTGGGACATTGTCCGCCTCTGCGGCTTTACATGAATATTCTCTTAAAAAGGTGCCATTATCCCAGCGAACAACGCCCCTAGTCTACGCAACTCCATGTCTCCATGTCTCCAAGTCCCTTCGTCTCCAAGTCCCAGAGACTCCACCCCTACTTCCGCAATTCAAAATTCTTACCCAAATAAACACGTCTCACATGTTCATCGGATGCTAATTCTTCGGCGGTACCGCTTTTTAATACTGAACCTTCAAACAATAGATATGCTCTATCGGTAATCTTTAAGGTTTCGTGTACATTATGATCGGTAATGAGGATGCCAATGTTTTTATCTTTGAGTTTACTTACAATGGCTTGTATATCTTCAACAGCAATTGGATCTACTCCTGCAAATGGTTCGTCGAGTAAAATAAAGCTAGGGTCAGCAGCTAAACAACGAGCTATTTCTGTTCTTCTTCTTTCTCCTCCAGACAATTGAATACCATTGCTTTTTCTAATATGCTGCAAACTAAATTCATCTAATAAAGAATTCAGTTTTTCCTCACGCTCCTTGGCATTACGATTGGTAAATTCTAATACCGCACTGATATTATCTTCCACACTCATGGTACGAAACACACTGGCTTCTTGGGCTAAATATCCAATACCTTGCTGTGCTCGTTTATACATGGGTTCTTTGGTGATCTCTTTATCATCGAGGTAAACAGCTCCATCATTAGGTTTAATTAGGCCTACCATCATGTAAAAGCTTGTTGTTTTTCCAGCTCCATTTGGTCCTAAAAGCCCAACTATTTCACCTTGCTTCACATTCACACTCACGCCCTTTACAACGGTACGCTTGCCATATTTCTTAATGATGTTATCTGTTCTTAATATCATGCTACAAATTTATAAATTATATGATAGCCTGTTAAAGGAATTCTAATCTCTGGTGGTTGATTTATGATTTTTTATATTGTCATGGAACACAGGTGACACAGATTCAACGGATAATCACGGTTAGAGAAAAATAAATCTTCAAATCTACTCAACCTTGGACATTAAACACTGAACTCTTTTCAATATGCCACGAAGGCACTAAGACACTATGAAATTGAATATAAAACCATTATCATCTCACCCGCTCTCCAACTGCCAAGCCCTCCTCCTTCTTTCTCAAATATCGTATTTTCACGTAAAGAAAACGCAAATGAAAATCGCAGAATTCGCAAAAAAAGAACGCGAGAGACCCTGATTTTGCGGATTTGCACAGATGAAGGAATGATTGAATAGTTAAATCTCTGAGATTGTACAGGACTCCAACTCTCCAGGAACGCTTTCCATAAACGGCTATTATTCTTTACATTACACAACTTTCAACTGTTAGTTATTAGCTCCCTTCTAAAAAGAAAATTCAAGCGCAAAGAAAATCCCAAACTTCTGAGCACCCGGATGGTCGAAGTGATTTAAACGCCAAATAAAGTCTACTCTAGCAATTTTAAAAATGTTTTCTATCCCTACCCCCATTTCGTAATAGGGCTTGGTTAATGAATAAGAATAGGAAGGAAAAATTGAAAATTCAGCATTGGCTTCACTGATATTTCCAATGATTCCTTTTGCATGAATTACTTCTCGCCATTTAAGCTTGCGAAGCAGTGGAACATGATTAAAAAACAAACCATCGAAGTGATGCGTATAAAAAACACTGATATATTCGTCATTGATAAATTCATAGTAATTCATCAGGTTATAGGCATATTGATCGCTGATAAGGGTTTGGTTACCTGGGGCAATCTCCAATAAAGGATAGGGTACTGTTCCCCATAGCTTTCCTCCTTCTATCACATATTTACTCCACCCTATTCCGCCCACATTAAACCATTGCTTGGTTTGAAATATCATTCTAAAATACTCTTGATTGGAAGCAAAAAGACCAGGAACTCCATAGGTAGCATTAAGCTCAAAAATGGGATATTTAGTTCCTAAACTCACTCGTTCGAACTCCCCCATCAAAAAGCGCTCTTGATATGCAAACCTTACTTTCACACTAATCTCAGAAGTTTTAATAGCATCCACCTCTGTATAATCATCTCCATCTTTAATCTCGAAACTCAAATCACCAACTGGATACATTTTTCGTTGATTAAAAGTCAGTTTGGTTGTAAATCCATTAAACCACTCATGATCGTAAAAGAGTTTATACCCCTCAACTAATGATTGTTTATCGTTTGGCGTTCTTCGGAATATGGAGGTTAAGAAATTATCTTCTGAGAATGAGGTACTCCTTAAACCCAATTGCTCCAAATCATATTTAAAATCGGCACCAAACTTTCTATATGGATTCTTCTGAAGCATATATAAAAAGCCTCCTCCACCTTTTATTTGCTCGTCTCTGAAACCATAAGCAGCATATCCATGGAGCATCAGCTTTTTTGAGAACTTATTACTCGTCCTACCTCCAAGTCTTAGCCTAAAACCTTCAATGGTATTATAACTTAGTGTTTTGTAAGTGGGTCCCAACTCAAACTTACCCCATTTTAAATATCCACTGGTGAGCATATACATTACATCCACATAGGTCCTAAAAAGAGGAATATTCTGCACAGAATCCACCATTTGATAAATGCCCTTTTGATTTTTTGTGAGTGGCACATCACGGTTTTGAACCCAATAATCTTTGCTTTTCTGATTGGCTCCCTTTGGCATTAACACATGAACGGGACTCGAAAAAATACTGTCTGCGGGTTTCTGATTAAACTTAAAATCGGAATAATGACTGGTACGACTGGTATAAAACCCAGGTACCTTCATGGTATTCTCAATAATATTTAGATCTAGTACTATTTTATCTTTGGACAAAACCCATTTTTCATCCACCAAATCATATTCTAAACTCATGGCAATATCGTTGATATAATTGATATTAGCATCTACTGCTGCTTTCATATCAACTCTTGCTACAGCAAATGTAGTATCATGAATCCACAGTTCACCCACAAAAGTTAATTCTTGCTTACGTTTGGGTTTAAACATTACATGAAAACACGATTTGGGTCCCATCATAGTAGTATCTAGAATAACATACTCATAGTTAGATCTACCGCTATTAGATATTGGACTGATAAAGTTTTTGTCAAAAATAGAAATATAATTATCGTAGATATTCACTTCCTGATACAATCCCCCCATAAACTGACTCAGGCTTTCATTTTCAAAGCCTGACATTTGAGAACCTAAAATCACCTCTCTAGTGGAACTCGGACTTGCTCTTCTATATACTCGGCTTATGGTTTCCGTTAAGAACAAAGGCAAATATGCTTTTCCATTTACCGTAGAAGTATCGATATAATTAAATACGACTTGAAATTTTTTGAGGAGTCTGTTTTTTTGAAATCTATCGTTTACATTGTTAGCATCCACCTGCACCTTATTATACAATCGGTATTCTAAAAAATCGTATTCCTTAGGGTTGTTTTGGTCTTTATTGTCTATGATTTTATTGAAAAGAATCACCATAGGATCGGACTCAGCAAAGATTTCCACCTCGTTTAAACTAATTTCAGAGGCATCTAAAAAGTATTCCAGCTTCTGAAATGAGCCTTTTTTAATCTTCTCGTATCCATCATGATAACCCAATGAAGAAGCTACCAATGTATCTGATGGAACATCCACTTCAAAGGTAAACTCTCCGTTAAAACCAGCTGACACACCTATGGTCGTATTTTTAAAATAAACATTGGCAAATGGAATAGGTTCTTTAGTTTGAGCATCCTTCACCACCCCCATGATCTTTGTGAGTTGAGCCAATGAAAAGAGTGGCATCAGCAACAAAAAAAGCAAGAAAAAAAGATATGTCCGCTGAGCTAACATAGGGATTAAAGAATCCCTTCCTTTAAAATATCGTGGAGATGAATTACTCCCACATAATCATTCTGATTGGTCACTAAGACTTGTGTAATATTATTGATTCGCATCATATTTAAGGCATCCACTAATAGGGTATCATGAGCAATCGTTTTGGGGCTAGCATTCATAATATCCAAAGCCTTTAATTGAGAATAGCCTCCTTCCAATTGAAGCATTCTCCTTAAATCACCATCGGTGATCATGCCTTTAATCTCATCATTATCTATAACAGCTGTGGCCCCTAAACGCTTTGTGGTCATCTCTACTATTACATCAGAAATTGGAGTATTAGAAGCCACCATTGGTTTTTCATTATTATTGAAAATATCTTCAGCTTTAAGATATAATTTCTTTCCTAAGGCTCCTCCAGGATGTACCTTTGCAAAGTCTTCTGTTGAGAATCCCTTCATTTCCAATAAAGCTACAGCTAATGCATCTCCCATCACCAATTGTGCGGTTGTAGAAGTTGTTGGTGCCAAATTATTTGGACAAGCCTCTTTATCCACTGTAACATCTAAAACAAAATCGGCCTTTTGTGCCAAATAAGAATCAGTATTTCCGGTAATGGCAATCATGGTGTTGCCTCTAAATTTAATTAATGGAAGCAAAACTTTAATCTCAGGGGTATTTCCACTTTTACTAATGGCCAATACAATATCATCTTTTAAAATAATACCCAGATCACCATGAATTGCATCTGCGGCATGCATAAAAATAGCTGGTGTTCCAGTGGAATTTAAGGTAGAAACAATTTTCTGTGCAATATTGGCGCTTTTACCAATTCCTGTCACTATTATTCTGCCCTTTGAACTAAGAACAGCCTCAACTGATTTTGCAAAATCGTCGGTAAGATGTCTTGACAATCCTTGAATGGCCTGTGCCTCTTGCTCAAAAACTTTCTTTGCAATTTGATTAATATCCTGATTTGCCTTCATAATGATTAGATGATTTGAATCTGCAAAGATACGAGCTATTATCGAAAACATAGTGAATAGAGGCCATAAGAATGTTTAAGAATTATTAAATTTTTGGATCATGGAAGTGGGACGACGAATATGCACAATCGATCAAGAGGATAAAGAAATGTAATGCATAACATATATTTGTACAATTCGATTGACCATTTTTTCAATGAAAACTTCAATCCACAAAAAAAGCTGAAAAGAAAAATCCTTCCAGCTTTATGTTTTCACTAACAAAGCGCTACTCTACAGTAACGGACTTTGCTAAATTTCTAGGCATATCCACTTCACATTCTCTTCTTACCGCAATATGATAAGCCAATAATTGTAATGGTATGGTTGCCAAAATTGGTGAGAATAATTCCTCAGTATCAGGAATCTCGATGATATAATCTGCTAATCTACGTACTTCTTTATCACCCTTGGTTACAATGGCAATAATTCTTCCGTTACGGGCTTTTATTTCTTCAATATTGCTGACTACCTTTTCGTAATTCCCTTTCTTGGTTGCTACCACCACCACAGGCATTTCCTTATCGATCAATGCAATAGGACCATGCTTCATTTCAGCAGCAGGATAACCCTCAGCATGGATATAGGAGATTTCTTTCAGTTTTAAAGCACCTTCAAGCGCAACTGGGAAATTATATCCTCTACCTAAATAAAGGAAATTGCGTGCATAGGTAAATATCTTAGAAATCTCTAGTACTTCTTCGTTACAACTTAGAGTTTCTTCAACCTTTGTTGGAAGCAGCTCCAGTTCGTTAATCAGCATTAAGAACCTACTCTTCTCTATACTTCCTTTAAGGTAAGCTAATCTTAAAGCCATAAGAGTTAAAACAGTTACTTGAGCAGTAAAAGCCTTTGTAGATGCCACACCAATTTCTGGTCCGGCATGTGTATATGATCCAGCTGCAGTTTCGCGGGCAATACTACTTCCTACTACATTACAAATGCCGAGGACAGTAGCTCCTTTTTCTTTAGCCAAACGAATGGCCGCCAAAGTATCGGCGGTTTCACCAGATTGAGAAATAGCGATTACTATATCGTTTTCATTAATAATAGGGTTACGGTAGCGGAATTCAGATCCATATTCTACTTCCACAGGAATTCGAGCAATATCTTCAAAAAGATACTCTCCCACTAATGCAGCATGCCAGCTAGTTCCACAAGCGATCATAATAATACGGTCAGCTTTAGCCATACGATCTTCATAATCGCTAATTCCACCTAAAGTTACGCTCCCAAGATCGGTATGAACCCTACCTCTCATGGAATCTTTGATAGATGTAGGTTGCTCATATATTTCCTTCAGCATAAAATGATCGTAACCACCTTTTTCTAAAGCTGTTAAATTCAACTCTAGCTTCTGTACATAAGGAGTCTTTGCTTTGTTCCCTATGGTTTTTATTTCTAAGTCCTCACCTCTTCTAATAATAGCAATTTCTTCATCGTCGAGATAAACAACATTCTTAGTATATTCAACTAAAGGAGTAGCATCTGAGGCCAAATAATGTTCATTTTCACCAATTCCAATCACCAAAGGACTCCCCTTACGTGCAGCTATTAATAAATCAGGATCGTTCTTGGAAACTATTGCAATAGCATAAGCTCCAATTACCATATTTAAAGCTATCCTAACAGCTTCAATTAAATCAACCTTTTCTTTTTCTTTAACATCCTCTATAAGATGAATAAGCACTTCTGTATCGGTAGCGCTAGAAAAGTGATGACCTCGTTTTACTAATTCCTCTCTAAGGCTAGCATAATTCTCAATGATTCCATTATGTATAATCGCTAATTCTTTATTTTCAGAATAATGAGGATGGGCATTCACATGATTAGGTTCTCCATGGGTTGCCCAACGTGTATGTCCAATTCCTATAGTTCCTGTAACATCTTTTCCTTCTACATGCTTCTCCAAATCGGCAACTTTACCATAACTCTTATAAAGTTTTAAGTCACCATCCATAAGAGCTACTCCAGCACTATCGTATCCTCGATACTCTAATCTTTTCAGGCCTTTAATCAATATTTCGTAAGCTTCTTTAGGTCCGATGTATCCAACTATTCCACACATATAGAATTTATTTTAAGTGATTTTTAAATAACAGGCCAGAGGCCCATCTCGGTTGCGTTAATTCTTATAATAAGAAAGCAAAATTACAAAAATAGACTTGCCTTCAAAGCATAAACGCTTTTTTTAGGTTTTATCATATAATTATTGAAAAAATATATCTATTCAATGAAACATCCTTTGTTTCCCAATAAAAAAGCAACCCAAAATAGATCTATAAAAGCAATTGCTACTCACAATTAAAGTAGCGGATAAACATTAGCTTAAAAACACTAAAAAATAAGAATAAAAATATTGTGCAAGAATTGATAAGACATATTGATAACTAAAACAAAAGCCATTGACACCAATTAAACCTTCTACATTACCAGGGATCATAACATGCATTAAAAGCTGATTCTATGCGGTTTAAACATCCTCTTTGTCTGCTGACATCCTTAACTGCCAAAGCCTAACTAAACTAATTTATTAAAGCGTAAAAAAATGTTTTTAATTTATCTAATCTATTGTACATTTGCAGCTTGTAAAAAAAATAAAGTTTTATGGCCGCAATTGGACAAATAAGAAAACACTACGGATTATTAGTAGCAATCATTGGTATTGCTCTCGCAGCCTTTATATTGGGCGATTTATTTAAAGGACAAACAAGAGAAGCTGTTAATATAGGCGTAGTAGATGGAGAGGAAATATCCTATAGGGATTTTAGTTTAAAGGTTGAACAAGCTGTTGAAGCTGAGAAAACAAATAAGCAAAAGCTACAGTTAACTTCTTCTGAAGTATTCAGAATTAAACAAAGCACTTGGAATAACATGGTGAAAGAAGTCATCATGAAAAAAGAAATAGATGAAATTGGTTTGGCTGTAACAGCTGAAGAGTTATTTGACTTAGTACAAGGTTCAAATCCTCATCGCTATATTCTACAATATTTTAAAGACCCTAATACAGGTTTATTTAATGGAGAATTAGTTTTGCAATATCTTCAAGGTTTGGATCAAATGCCACGTGAAAGTCAATTACAGTGGATTGAATTTGAAAGAGCCATTAAGGATGATCAGTTGAATACAAAATTTAATAATCTAGTATCTAAAGCATATTATTATCCTTCAGCATTTGCTAAAATGGCAGATTCAAGAAAAGAAGCTGAAGTAGAAGTAAAATATGTTGCTCAAAACTATTCATCAATTACAGATGATAAAGTTGAAGTAAATGATGCGGATTATCAAAAATATTACGACGAGAACAAGGAAAGCTTCAAACAAAAAGAAACTAGGAGTTTAGATTATGTAGTTTTCAATGTGAAGCCTTCTGCTGACGATCGTAAAGCACAACAATTGAAATTTACTGAGTATTATGACGAAATGAAAACGATTCCTTTGAATGAAGTTACTGTTTTCACAAACTCTATCTCAGATAAAAAATATGAAGACAGATGGTATAAAAGAGGTGAGCTTCCATTACAAATAGAAGCCACTATGTTTGATGGTGAGCCTGGTGCTACAGTAGCTCCATATTTAAGTAATAATGCTTACCATACTGCTATTCTTTTAGAAAACGGAAACCGTCCTGATTCTTTAAAAGCATCTCATATCTTAATTGCCTATGCTGGTGCTGCAAGAGCTAATCCAGAAATAACAAGAATTAAGCCTGCTGCACAAAAATTAGCCGACAGTATTCTAACTGTACTTAAGAAAAGCCCTAAGAAACTTGAAGAATTAGCTGCATCGTTCTCTGATGATGGTGGAGTTACTGAGAATAAAGGACACTACGATTGGTTTGCTGATGGACAAATGGTTCCTGAGTTTACTCAAGCTATTCTTGATAACAAAGAAGGTTCTGTAGTTATTGCTGAGTCGATGTTTGGATTCCACGTAATGATTATCGAAGGTAAAAAAGATTTTTCTGATAAAGTTAAAGTTGCTAAAATGGAAAGAGCAATCGAACCTAGTAACCAAACTTACCAAGATATATATGTTAAAGCTAATGAGTTTGCAAGTAAATGCAAAACTTCTGACTTTGATGCTGTAACTGAGGAAATGGGTTTAAGTAAAAGAGCATTAGCTGATTTAGACGCTATGCAAGAAAACATTCCAGGTCAGAAAGAGGGTCGTCAAATTATTATTTGGGCTTATGGTGAAAATAGAGAACTTAACGATTTAGAGCTATTTGATATGGGTGGAAGTTATTTAGTAACTACACTTGCTAAAATATCTGATGAAGGATATTCTCCATTAGAAGATGTGAAACAAAAAATCACTTCAGCTGTTAAGAATTTGAAGAAAGCAGATATGATTGCTGAGAAAATGCAAAATTCTTCTAACAAAACTTCTTTAGACAAATTAGCAGCAGAACTTAGTGTAAAAGCTGAGACAGCTAAATTAACTTTTGAAGCTTCTAGCTTCCCAGGTTTTGGTCCTGAAGCTGACGTAATTGGAATTGCAATGTCTTTAGATAAAGGACAAACTGCTGGTCCTATTAAAGGAAGCAAAGCTGTTTTTATGTTAGAAGCTATTAACACTAAAGCTGCTACCGAGAAGCCAGATTACAAAGCATTATCTGATCAAATGAGTAGTAGATTCCTTTCTTCAGTGAACTTCAAGCTTTATAAAGCTATGGAAGATCAATCAGACATAGAAGACAACAGACACCTTTTCTTCTAAGAAGAACTTAAAAATACATAAGTAAAGCCTCTCCTATATATAGGGGAGGCTTTTTTATTATACTTGTAAATAATTTTCAAGATCACAAGTATATTATACGTAACCGTCTCCACGATAGCGTATAGTTTTCTACAATTAAACTTTTGATTTTTGCATCCTTAATATTCATAAAAAGGGATAC
>JADGDY010000172.1 GCA_016744655.1 Bacteroidales bacterium
GTCCTATGTTGCTTCTGTTGCAGCTGTTGCTATTATTCTATTTGGTACCTATTTCTTCCTAAATGAGCAAAGTACCAGCGATCAGCTTTTTGAAAAATATTATAATACCGATGAAGTGTTTCTAAATACTCGTAGCGGTGTATCGCATACTAATAGTGTTCTAGAACAAGGTTTAATGCTATTTGAAGACAATAAATTTGAGGAGTCAATAGATTATTTTGAGCAATTGCCAACTAGTGTAACAGCTTTGTATTATAGTGGTGTAGCCCACATGGAAATAGGTGAGTACGAAGTTGCGGAGTTCAA
Organism: Bacteroidales bacterium; assembly: GCA_016744655.1. GTDB lineage: Bacteria > Bacteroidota > Bacteroidia > Bacteroidales > UBA12170 > UBA12170. The sequence goes on from JADGDY010000172.1 coordinate 307, forward strand.
ATTTGATCAAGTGATTTCAAATTATCTAAATGTTTTCTATGATCAAGCACAATGGTATAAAGGCTTATGTCTGGTAAAGCAGAATAAAAGACAGGAGGCCATAGGAATTTTCACGATGATTGCGCAATCAAATAGTTACTATAAAGATCAAGCTTTAGAATTAATAAAGCAAATGAAATAAGTTTTGAGAAGTGAATAAGCCAAAAAAGCCTGCAAAGCGCAGGCTTTTTTATTATATCTATTTTTTTTAATGTGAATGAGCTTCTGCTCCTGTACCATGATGTAAATCATAGTTCTCACAAACATAATCCGGGTTTTTCTCGCACATACAATCCATTTTTTTTCCTTGTGGGTCTTCAAGATCAGAACTACAAGTTTTAGTAAAAACAGCTCCTTTAACGAAAAACATTTTTATACCTAAAAGTGCAAAAACTGCAGCCATTAGTACTATTGTAATTAAAATTAGCTTAAGAATCATGGTTTTTTATTTTATGCAAAGATAAGGCTTTTCTCTTTTTAAGAAACCAATCGTATTATTTTTAACTTATTTAGAAAATATGGAAAGTAAAATACCAGTAGCAATAGAAGCATTTAATGACTCTGTTTTCGAATTTTCAGCTTGAGGTATATATACAGGTTGACTAATGAGTTTCTGTATTTCCTTAGAAATACCTTTTGACTCATTACCAATGACAATGAATCCTTTCTTTTCTAAATCTTGATTATAAATATTCTTGCCATTTAATAAACTTCCGTATATGGGAAGTTGATGTATGTTTTCTGCTAAGACTTCTTTTAGATCAATATACTTAATGTTTTTTCTAAAGACAGATCCCATAGAAGATTGAACTACTTTCGGACTATAGGCATCAGTTGTTTCTTTAGAACAGAGGATGGTGTTAATCCCAAACCAGTCTGCAGTTCGTACAATAGTGCCTAAATTACCAGGGTCTTGAATAGTGTCTAAAACTAAAATCAATTCATCAGATGGGAGAGGGCTTTGTGAGTTTCGAGGAGTGTAAACCACAGCGAGAACTTGATTTGCAGTTGATAATTGACTAACTCGATCTAAATCCTTACTTTTTATTACTCTTGCAAAAGACTCGTCTACTAATTTGGTGTTGTTATCATACCATTCATTGGTAGCAATTAGTAATTTCACTTCAAAGTTTGATTGAAGGAGCTCCTCCAACATTTTAGGACCTTCTACTAAAAACACACCATGTTTTTTTCTTCCATGACTTGTTTTTAGGGAATTGACGAGTTTAATTTCTGATTTGCTGATTTCCATAGTGCCAAAATATAAAAAAAACCCGTCTCTTTAGAAACGGGTCTGAATAACTTGAGTTGAACAGTTTTATTCTGCTACAACTTCGAAACTAATTTCAGCCGTTATATCCTTGTAGAATTTAACAGTGGCTTTGTATGTTCCAACTTCTTTAACAGCATCACCTTCGATAGTTATCATCTTACGATCGATTTCTTGATTGTGTTGCTCTTTAATTGCATCAGCTAACTGAATGTCATTAACAGAACCAAAGATTTTACCTGTGGATGCAGCTTTAGCACCAATTTTCACAGATAAACCTTCAACTAGCTTAGCTTTGTCGCTAGCTACTGTTCTGATTTTTTCTTCTTTATAAGCTTTTTGCTTAAGGTTTTCAGCAAGTACTTTTCTATTGCTATCATTAGCAGCGATAGCAAATCCTTTAGGAATTAAATAGTTTCTTGCATATCCTGATTTAACAGTTACAATATCATTGGCATAACCCAAGTTAGTAACGTCTTTCTTTAATATAATATCCATAATACTGCCTCCTTATTTTAATAAATCACCTACGTAAGGCATTAAAGCCAAATGACGAGCTCTTTTTACAGCTTGAGCTACTTTCTTTTGATATTTTGTTGAAGTACCAGTTAAACGACGAGGAAGAATTTTTCCTTGTTCGTTAACAAATTTCAAAAGGAAGTTGGCGTCTTTATAATCGATATACTTAATACCGCTTTTTTTGAAGCGACAGTATTTTTTCTTCTTTGTATCAACCGCAATTGGGGTTAAATATTTTATTTCACTATTTTGTGCCATTTTTAAAGTTTTTAGGGCGTTTAGCCATTAATAAATATTAGCTAGCTGCTTCTGCTTCCTTAGCTTTTTTATTAGCTCTTTTCTTTTCGTTATATGCAATGGCATGTTTGTCAAGAGCTACAGTTAAGAATCTTAACATTTTCTCGTCACGCTTAGTTGCAATCTCGAATTCTCTAATTTGAGAACCTTCTATCTTGTATTCAAAAAGGTGGTAGAAACCTGTTGATTTCTTTTGAATAGGATAGGCTAACTTTTTTAAGCCCCATTTTTCTTCGTGTACTACATCAGCTCCTAAGCTCTTTAGTAAGTCACGATACTTGTTTACCGCTTCCTTCATCTGTTCTTCAGATAAAACGGGAGTCATAATGAAAACGGTTTCGTACTGTCTTAACATCGTGTTAAATTTAAAATTGTTAATTTAATATATTGATTATTAGCGAAATAGATGATGGACATCTCTTTCGGGCTGCAAATTTACAAAATAATTTGGAAATTCAAGTTCTTTAAATCAATTATTATTGCTTTTAATGGCTCGTTTTTAAAGTTTTATCAATAAGTAATGACAAACCTTTTAATGAAACTTTAGGGTATTGTTTCAATAATACTAGGTTATTGTTCTTTCACTCTCACGATATCAAAGATATATGATGTGCTTTCTGTATTGCTTCATTTGTAAAAAAAACTATAGCAGAATTACCTGTATATTCAGGGAGATTATATACTCTAGGGTCTATCTATTGATAATTGTTTATAGATATGGGATTGTTAATCTCAATCCATGTTGCTTCTTCAGAATTATAGCTATTAAAACCCTCTAAAATCATAACTGTAAAAGGTTGGTAGAAGGTATGATTCCTATAAGCTTTTGAAGTATTTATTCTAAGCGATTTTGTGGATATATTACTAATGATAGGAGTAATGAGCCAAGTTTCCATATAATCTAGATCTGAGTTATGTGCAGATGAATTTGCTTATTTTTCATTGTTAATATATGTGCCTTGCCATTTGCTATCCCCTGCTACAATTATATTTAGTCAATCAGGTACTGAGATGTCATTACTATTTTGTGTCTCCTTAACCTCTTCATTTATAGTTTCAACAGATGAACTTGGTGCTGTGAAAAATATTTCGTATTTCCATAATTGATGCCTGTAGAATTTATGGCCTAAGTTCCAGTTATATAGGTGGTTGTGCTTGATGAAATGTTGATGAAACTGGTATTGGAATCCATGCCAAATCCATCTTCAGTAAAACCAAAACTGTTTTCTAAAGTTAGTTTATTATTAATGCTCCAACAAACTCCGGATTACCTAGTAATAAGAACCTGTAAATTAAAAACATCAGCAAAACGTTTATGCTGATGTTTAATTATTATTTTTTTTATCCTTAAAAAACTGTATCGTTTATTCAGGGCTAGTTATAATGACCTAGTAAAAAGTAATATTCATTTTATTAGCATAGTTTGGAACTGGCCATGATCCAATATAAGGATTAACTGTATAGTTAATATCTAAACCTGGGAAGGCAAATGCTATTGCAGAAGGAATAATTGTCCCTGTATTTGGTCCAGGAATGATTACTTCTGTGTATTTTACTCCAGAATAAGGAGCTGAGTAGTAGGAGTGACCTCCATTTTCATCAATAATTTCTACATGAACCTCTGTTACTGTAATACCTGGAATAGTATTTACTGCGACCATCATACTACATGCTACTTGTGGAGGATCATCTGGCCCAGAATTTAGTTCTCCAGCATGAGCATTAGTGATTAATGTAGATACAAATAAAATCATTGATAGTAAAACACTTAACTTTTTCATAATTGAATTTTAATAGTTGTTAATAAATAAATCGTTACAAATATATAAATAACTATGTAAATAAAAAGTATAATATGTTAAAAAAGTATTGAGTTGTTTTATTAGCTATTAATCAAAATATTAGAAAATCTATGTCCGATGTGTAATCAATCCCCAAAAAATAGCTAAGAAAGATAGTTTACCTATAAATATAAAGAGATCGATATGAAAATATCTCTAATATGGAAAGCTATTGATTCTATGATTCTATCTAAGATTGATGGATACTAAATCGAAACGTTAACTGGTCAATTTGCCATAATTATCTATAAAAATTAGAAAAATGTAATTATTATTATTACCCTTTGAGTTTTTGGTGCAATTATAAAAAGCAAGAAGGTAATTTGCTCAGATTGAGATTTGCATAAATCCTTGCCAAACAGTCAATTTTTCATATTTTAGCGCAAACATTATATATGGATACATCTTTACTACTTTTAGGACTATTTTATCTTGTTATTCCAGCTATCATTCTCTATTTAACTAAAAAATCTTCTATCGTAAAAAAACTAGGTTCAATAGTTGTAGCCTATGGGATTGGTATCGCTATGAGTTTGTTGGGTTTATTACCTGAAGGCAGTGCTCAAGTTCAAGATATCATGACCAGTGCTTCTGTTCCTCTTGCTATTCCTCTTTTATTATTTCCAACTAAAATAAAAGATTGGTTTAGCTTGGCAGGACCTACTTTCAAAGCATTAATTGTAGGTCTTGTGAGTGTTGTGATTATGGTGTTTATTGGTTTTTTTCTTTTTAAGCCTGAAGAGGGAGAAGGCTTTTGGAAAATAGGTGCTTTATTAATTGGCGTTTATACTGGTGGAACTCCTAATTTAGCATCATTAAAAGCCATGCTCGATGTTTCCAACGAAACTTATTTAGTGGTTCATTCTTATGATATGGTTTTTTCCACCCTTTACTTTTTATTCTTGATCACAATTGGTCAGAAGTTTTTTCGCTTATTCCTTCCTGATTTCAAACAACCTGAAGGCATTGAGCAGATTCAAGATGATGAGGAGGAGATATTTGATAAAATATTCAACCGCAATTCCTTTTGGCCATTGATAAAAGTATTTGGATTGGCAGTGCTTATTTTAGCTGTATCTGCAGGTTTGGCAAGTTTGTTTCCACAAGATTATTTTATGATAGTCGTCATATTATCACTAAGTACATTGGCACTTGCTTCGTCTTTTATTCCTGGCGTAAATAAAATTGATAAATCATTCGATTTAGGCATGTATTTTATATTGGTTTTTAGTGTTTCAGTGGCCAGTATGGTGAATTTAAAAGAATTAGTAGCTGCGAGTTTAGATCTGATTTACTATCCCGCCTTCGTGATTTTTGGTTCCCTAGCTCTTCAAAGTATCATTAGCCGTTTTACTAAAACTGATGTGGATACCTTAATGATTACTTCAACCGCCCTTATTTGTAGTCCTCCATTTGTTCCTGTAGTAAGTAGTGCAATCAACAATAGAAATATGTTGGTTCCTGGCATTACTGTAGGATTAATTGGTTATGCAGTGGGTAATTATTTAGGTTTTATAGTTGGAGAAGTATTACAGTTTTTATAAAGATTATTTATTTGACATGAAGAATATTCCATTTATAGTTCTCTTTTTGTGTTTAATTACCATTCAGGCTTTTTCTCAAAATATTCAAAGGCCACCTTATTTTATAAGTTCGAAAATTGATGCTACTGAAATCATAATAGATGGCAAGTTAGATGAAGAAGCTTGGGCTAAGATGGAATGGTCAGATGATTTTCAAGATATCCAAGGAGACCAATTTCCTAAGCCAGATCAACAAACCAAAATGAAGATATTGTGGTGTGATAGTCTGCTGTTTATTGCTGCCTATTTGCAAGAAAATCATATTTGGGCTCATATTGAAGAAGATGAGAAAATCATGTATTTCGATAATGATTTTGAGGTTTTTATAGATGCGAATCGAGACCATCATCATTATTTTGAGTTTGAATTTAATGCACTAAATAAGAAGTGGGATTTGTATCTAGACCGACCTTATCGTGATTCTGTAAAGCCGGATATGGCATGGAATTGCCAAGGATTAAAACATAAAACTTCTATTTATGGAAGTTTAAACAATCCGGAAGGAAAACCTGATTCTGCTTGGACTATTGAAATCGCTATTCCTATTCATCAATTAACTGGAAGCCTAGAATCTGGTGATGTTTGGAATGTGAATTTTAGTAGAGTTCAATGGGAAACGGCAATAGAAGATGGCAAATATATAAAGAAGAAATTACCAGAGGACAATTGGGTATGGTCGCCTACATGGCAGATTAATATTCACAGACCTGAATATTGGGGACAGTGTTATTTTGTTGATGAACAAAACCCAGAAGTAGATTTTATGAGTGATGAAGAATGGGAATTAAGGCTTTCATTAATGCAGGCTTATGACTTTCAACGGTCCTCCTGGAAGAAAAACAAATCTTATGATAAAGCTTGGCCCGGATTTGAGGAGGGTATAGAAATGATAGCTCATGATAAGCAGGCCATTTATCAGAAATCCTATAATAATCAGTTGTGGAAAGTAAACGAGAAGGGGCGTTTGTGGGTGGAGAAAAACAAGAAAACACCTAAATTCTGGATATGGATGAGTGCAAGGGAAAATATGTCCTTAATAGAGTGGGAAAGTGTTTTTGAGGATCTCAATGTAATGGGAATTAGAGGATTATTATTAAGTGCCTCCCCCGAAACTTCCAGAATGTTAGTCCCCTTAGCTCAAAAATACGAAATGCAGTTACATATCTGGATGTGGGCTATGAATAGAGGTGATGCACCAGAGGAATTGATGAGCGTTAATGCACTTGGGAAATCTTTAGCCGAAGAACAAGCCTATGTAGGTTATTATAAGTTTATGAGTCCGGTTTTACCTGAAACAAAGAAGTTTATCGAGAATACTGTAAACAAGCTGGAACGAATTGAAGGAATAGATGGGGTTCATTTGGATTATATCCGCTATGTGGATGTGTTTCTTCCATCTGGATTATTACCCAAATATGATTTGATACAAGACGATATTTTACCTGAATTTGATTATGGATACCATCCCGATATGCTCAAGAAGTTCGAATTGAAATATGGGAATAACCCTAAAGATATGCCTGATTATCCTCATGATTCCCTTTGGCAACAATTTAGGATGGATCAAGTATCTAATATTGTAAATCATCTTGCTAAGCAATTTTCTACCAAAGAAATTCATTTAACAGCAGCAGTATTCCCCGACCCAGAAATGTCAAGAACTATGGTGAGACAAGATTGGGGAACTTGGAATTTGGATGCTTACTTCCCTATGGTATATAATGGGTTTTATGAAGCAGGGACCGATTGGATTCAAAAAAGGATGGAAGTTAGTAGAATGTATTATCCTAATAAAAACATCTTCTGCGGATTATATTTAGGCGATTGTAAAGAAGAGGTACAGCTGGAAGAAAGCATTTCTGCTGGATTTAAGGGAGGAGCAACAGGTATTTCATTTTTCGATTATTGGGGAATGAAATCTCATCACAAACAGGCCATTCGAAATACAGTAAAAGAGCATGGTTTATGGGTGGAGTAATACGCTCATTCTCCCATTACCCAATTCAGTCATTGTTCCATTCACCCATTCAATCATTCAATCATTGCCTCCAAGCCTCCAAGCCTCTAAGTCCCCAGGTCCCCATATCCCCAAGTCCCCAAGTCCCCAAGTCTCATTCCCTCATTCAATCATTGTTATACTAAAAAAACACCCAATACCTAAAAAAATGAATTTCAGCTTTCCTATAAAAGCCATTTTTTTATTAACTTGCCCAGTCGTTTAACCATCAAATTATTACCATGAATATGTCTAGTATCAAGTACCTTAGAGGAGGCTCGATTTTTACCATTAGCTTCTTTGTCTTATTATTTGTTTTTCAAACTCAAAATGTTCAAGCCCAAAATGCGGATAATTTTGGATTCTATGGCTATTTACGTTCTGGTTTTGGAGTAGATGGAGAAGGTGGTCCACAAGACGTCTTTAGGGCTTATAATTCAGAGGCTAAGTACCGCCTAGGAAACGAGGCGGAAGCTTATATTGAAACCCTCTTCAGGTATACCATAGAAGATGAGCATAAAGCTAAATTTGAGACGAACCTGCGCTTGGCATTCGTCACTCCTACAAGTAAGAGTAACGATTTTGTGACTACTACTTCGGTTCGGGAAGCCTATGTGAGAGCTAATGGATTGTTCAAAAACAATAAGCAATTGGCTTTTTGGGCTGGTCAGCGTTTTTACGACAGATACGATGCTCATTTAATTGATTTCTGGTATAGAGATATGAGTGGGTTTGGAGGTGGTTTTGAGGATTTAAAATTGGGAAAAGCAGCAAAATTATCATTGGCATTTTTGGGAGGTTCTATAGATCAATTAACATCAAATGGAAATGTACAACCCGAAAATCATTTTTCTTTTAATAAAACCACCATCGATTTGAGTATTTATGACATTGAAATAGGTTTTGGATCAATAGGTTTTACCTTTGATTGGTCTAATTTTACTGGGGATTCTATTATTTCTGAATTGGGGAATTATTCTGTGGAAAGTAGTAAAGGATGGTCAGTGGGAATGTTTCATGAAATCCCTTTTGCAGGTGGTAGAAATAGAATAAATATCTTTTATGGTACAGGAGCTGCAGAGAATTATAAAGCAGTTATTCAGCAACCTATGGGTATGACAATCGAATCTGGAGTTCCAGTGAGCATAGAGTCAATGAGTAGGTTTAGAGCCTTGAATGATTTTCAAATAGACTTTGGTCCTAAATTCTCCATGATGGCTCTGGTATTATATCAGAAACTCGACAATGGTCAAGTTATGAATAACGAATTAGATTGGCTTTCAGTAGGTTTTAGACCTTCTTATCACTTTGGGAAATATTTCTCATTGGTAGGAGATTTTGGCTTCGATTATACCAGTCAATCGGGTTTAGAGGATGGTTCTTTATTAAAGATGACTATTGCTCCACAAATCTCTCCACTAAATAAAATCCTTAGTAGGCCAGCTATACGAGCATATATCACTTATGCTTTCTGGACCGATAGTTATATTGGGAAAATCGCAACCTATTCATTCCCCGATCAAAATCATGGATTCTCATTTGGCTTGCAAATGGAAGCTTGGTGGTAATTAGTTGCTAGAGCACAAAAGCAATTTAAACGTGATCTGCTTTTTCAACACTTGATTTTAATTCTTGTACCTCGTTTTTAACTTCTCCTATATTCTTTAGTATTTCTCGCATCACAGGGTTTGATGAGGATGCATTACGCAGCTCTTCTTCTCGTAGGCCAAGAATGGTATCGATTCTGCCAACTAATAATGAAAGAATAATAAAAACTAAAAATATAATGGGTATGGAAATCAGCATATGATCAAATATCAATTTCCCAACAGAAGTATCTTTGTAAGCCTCTAAAAGCACAAAAGCAATCATTAAAAACTGAATATATCCTATATAC
>JADGDY010000173.1 GCA_016744655.1 Bacteroidales bacterium
TCATCAATACTACTTTCTGACCAGCAAAGAGTTCTTTATTCTTTAAAACGGCAGCTAAAGTAATAGCAGAGGAGGGTTCCACAATAATTTTCATTCTTTCCCAAATCAATCTCATTGCTATTTTAATTTCCTCATCGTTAATGAGTAATATCTCTTCAACTTTATCACGAATAATGGGGAAGGTGTGTTCTCCAAGTGAGGTTCTGAGTCCGTCAGCAATAGTTTGAGGGGAGAGGGACGGGTGAATAAAACCATCTCTTACGGAACGAAAAGCGTCATCTGCTCCTTCTGGTTCTGCGCCATAAGTTTTGGTATGCGGAGAGAAAAACTCACAAGCTAGAGCAGTTCCACTTATTAAACCTCCTCCTCCAACTGGTGCCACAATCACATCGGGTTTAATTTCTTCAAATACCTCTTGAGCTGCAGTGGAGTTTCCTAAAATCACTTGAGGGTCGTTATAAGGATGGCATGCTGTAGCTCCCGTTTGCTTGATAAATTCTGCAGTGGTAAATTCTCGTGCTTCTAATGTTGGCTCACATTCTATGATAGTCGAACCATAAGATTTTACAGCATTTTTCTTGACTTGTGGAGCATTAGAAGGCATAATAATAGTTGCAGAAACACCCAGTATTTGAGCGCTTAAAGCCAAAGCCGAACCAAAATTTCCGGAGCTATGGGTAGCTACTCCTTTTACTCGTTCTTCTTTTGTAAGATTGAGTAGTTTGTGCATGGCTCCTCTCATTTTAAATGCACCAGCTTTTTGCAGGTTTTCACATTTAAAGAATAACTCACAACCTGCTAATTCATTGACTAATCGAGATTTTAGGATTGGAGTATTGTGAATGAAAGGTTTTAGTATATTTCTTGCTGATATTAGTTCTTCCTTCTGATAATATCTCATATTCTATGATGATTAATTAGTCCAATAATTCATATTTCCCAGTTTCCATATTCCGAGAAAGTTTTTCCCAAGAAGCCAAATACCCATGAATAGCAATATAAACTCCCGGTTCTAGAACTTGTACTCCAGCAACAGACATACCTAAATTAAAAGAGGCATCAGAGTCTTTAAATTTCTCTGGAAGCATAGCAGCAGTGAGAATAATGGTTTTATTTCTTATTGAGGATAGTGCCTTTGTAGTTTCCAATAGAGTGTCAGAACCATGAGTAATAATGATGTGATTTTCTTCCAATGATTCACACTTGGTTTTCAGTTCCAATCTATCATCATTGGTGAGTTCCATACTGTCTTTCTTACAAAACTCATGGAAGCTAAGTTCATGTTGATGTTGAGCATTTTTTAGTATGTTGATAAATGCAGGTTTCCCAATCTCAAAAGCCCAGCCTTTAATGGAATGAGGGTAATCTTTGTCGATGGTACCACCGGTTTGTATTAAAGCAATTTTCATATTCTATATTTATTGCTCAAAGATAAGTGAAATCACAAAGAATTACTTAATCTATTACAGCTTAAAACCATCTTTCCTTACATTTGTAAAAAAATCAGAATTATGTCAGAATTCACACATCATAAGCAGAATAGAGTGAAGATGCTCGTACAACTCACAAGAGCTATTTTGGAAAAGAAGAAGGTAGGAGAATTATATAAGCAATATATTGATGAAATTCAAAAGCTAATGCCTTCTGATGTTATAGCAGCTGTTGATGTATTAATGCAGGAGGAGATAGAATTAGAATCGCTGAAAACAGCTATAAATAAACTACTAAACTTAGTATATCAGCCTATCAACGATTTTCCATCTACTCCAATAAAAGAAGGAGATATTCTTTGGTATTTGCAACAAAATAACAGCAAAGCCATGAGTTTATTGGATGATACTTCATCACCAATTAAAAAACTTAATTCTGATAATCCTGAGGAGGCTGTTCAAGAACTATTGTCTATTTATAGAGAATTATTAGTCTTTACTAAAATCTATACCATTAAAGAAAATGTAGTATTTCCAGTTATGGAGAAAGAATGGCCAGATTTTAGATGTTCTCAGATGATGTGGTCTTTTCATGATGATATAAAAAGTGACATTAAACAGGTAATTACGATTCTTGAATCTCTGGATATAGATGATTTATCAAGGATTAATCGTTTAATTGGGGATATTAGTTTTAGAATAACAGCGATTAAATTTAGGGATGAGAAAATTCTATTCCCGCATATATTGGATACCATTTCTTCAGAAAAACTAGATGAATTATTAGGTCAATCAAAAGATTTAGAATTTCCTTTTGTAAAACCAAATTATGATGATCAAAAAGAAAAAATGGAGGAGTCTGATATGATAAATGGATTAGTTCAATTGGGAAGTGGTGCCATGAGACCTGACCAAATTAGATTGGTATTTAATCACCTACCTGTTGATATTACCTATGTTGACGAGCACAATAAAGTACAATACTATTCCACACCTAAACACCGTGTTTTTCCAAGAACCAATGCTATCCTAGGGCGTGATGTGAGTAATTGCCATCCGCCAGATTCTGTTCATGTAGTAGAAAAGATAGTGGAAGCTTTTAAAAAAGGGGAGAAGGATCAGGCAAGTTTCTGGATCCATATGGGGCCACATTTTATCCTTATTCAATACTTTGCTGTCCGCAACGAAAAAGGAGACTTCAAAGGAGTTGTTGAGGTTTCACAAGAAATTAGTTGTATACAAGAGTTAAAAGGAGATAAACGATTATTGGATTGGGAATAGGAAATAGAATGATATAAAAAATGCTCTTTCAAATGATGAAAGAGCATTTTTTTATTTAAAATATCCTATTTCTTGTTTGTAGCTTTAATAAAGCTTAGGAAAACAGGATGAGGTTGAGCTACAGTACTCTTATATTCTGGGTGAAATTGAACACCCATAAAGTAAGGATGATCTTTAATTTCTACAATTTCTACTAAGTCATCTTTGGTATTTACTCCAGTGGCAGTCATTCCTGCTGTTTCAAATCGCTCCAAGTAGGCATTATTGAATTCAAAACGATGTCTGTGACGTTCTTGGATATTCTTACTACCATAAGTTGCGTCAGCATTGGTATTCTCCTTAATTTCACAAGGATAAGCACCTAATCTCATGGTTCCTCCAAGTCCAGAAATCTTTTTCTGGTTTTCCATGATATCGATCACAGGATAACTGGTTCTTGAGTTGAATTCTGTTGAATGAGCATCCGAATAATCTAATACATTTCTTGCGAATTCAATTACTGCACATTGCATACCTAAACAAATTCCTAGGAAAGGAATTTTATTTTCTCTAGCAAATTTAACGGCTTCTATCTTACCTGCAATTCCACGTTCACCAAATCCAGGGGCAACCAAAATACCATTGAGGCCTTTTAAGGCTTCAGCAGCATTCTCACGATTAACACTTTCGCTATGAACCATTTTTACCTTTACTTTGATCTCACTATGGGCTCCAGCATGTACTATGGCTTCTAAAATAGATTTATAGGCATCTTGTAATTCAACATATTTACCAACTAATCCAATTGTTACATTAGACTTTGGATTTTTTAATTTATGTAAGAATTCTTCCCAATCGTGGATGTCTAGATCGTTTTCTACAGGGGTGTGAGTTAGTTTAAGTACTTCAGTGTCTAGCTTTTCTTGTCTCATTAATACAGGTACATCATAAATACTATCTGCATCAATTGATTCTATAACACTGGTAGATCTAACATTACAAAAACGAGCTATCTTGTCTCTAATATTATCATTTAGAGCATGTTCTGTTCTGCATACAATAATATCTGGTTGAACTCCTTGTTCTAATAACATTTTTACAGAGTGCTGAGTGGGTTTAGTTTTTAGTTCACCAGCAGCAGCAAGATATGGAACCAAAGTCAGATGTATCACCAAACTATCTTTTCCCAATTCCCATTTCATTTGCCTAACAGCCTCGATATAAGGAAGGGATTCGATGTCACCAACTGTACCCCCAATTTCTGTAATCACAAAATCGTAGTTGTTTTTAGCACCAAGAAGCTTAACACGATACTTTATTTCATCAGTAATATGAGGAATTACCTGAACTGTACTTCCAAGATAGTCACCTTTACGCTCTTTGTTAATAACTGTTTGGTATATTCTACCTGTTGTTACGTTGTTAGCTTGGCTAGTTGGTTCGTTAAGAAAACGTTCGTAGTGTCCTAGATCAAGATCAGTTTCTGCACCATCATCGGTTACAAAGCATTCGCCATGTTCGTATGGATTTAAGGTTCCTGGATCTATATTGATATAGGGGTCGAATTTTTGAATTCCTACTGTATAACCTCTGGCTTGTAGCAGTTTAGCTAATGAAGCGGAAATAATTCCTTTTCCTAATGAAGACGTAACACCCCCTGTTACGAATATAAATTTTGTTTTTGTTGACATCCTTACCTATTTATAATAAATAAGTGTGCAAAGAAACGAATAAAATAAATGAACTTCCATAAAAAATCAGTAATTCTTTATTATTTATTCACAGTGGCAATTAAATATGTGTTATTCTAGTTGGCTTCCTTATATTTGTAGCAATAAAAAATACTTTTTCAATGAATAGAATTTTTCTAATATACGTAATGGTAGGATGTATCATTAGCATTAGTCAAGCTCAAGTTACTCAAAAAACTGTTGATGATGAATATAGTGGTTTTGAAGCTGGATTGAATGTCGGTGCATATTTTGGAAACAAAAATACAGCTAACTTTTATAATGGAGCAGGTAATGAGGATGGAATGAATAGTGCTGACAAAATTATTAATAATGAACACTATTTAAATGATATAAATGCAGTTTTAGAACAAAATGGATATCGTTATCCTTTAGAAGAAGGTTTGTATCACACAGAATATCCACAAAACATGACATATCAGCCAGCTATATATGCAGGCCTCACAGCGCGATATTGGTTAAATCGAAAAATAGCAATTTCCGCTTCCATGAATTATTCTAAATTAACCACCAAAGATCAATTTGTGATTTATAATGATGGAGATATTCCTCCTAGTAATAAAGAAGATCAATATGTACTTGGAAATATTGCTGGTCAAGAAGAACGAGTGAATATTGATCTAGGGATTGTAAATTGCTTTCCGATTCATGAACGCATGAATTTTATTTTTGAAGTAGGATTCAATATAAACAATACCACTGTGGTAATGAATAAAATTGAAATTTATAGTCTGGTTTTAGACATTAAATACAAGGGACCAGGGGATTATATTCCTGGAGGAAATGTGCAGCAATATAGTTTTAGACAAGGAGGGATAGGGTATGGTGCTTATGCTACACCAGGCCTACAAATAAAATTTGCTGATGGTATTTCAGCTGATATACTTTCTCAGTTTTACTACAGTTATATTAGCCTTGAACATTATAGCAACTGGGGGCTTCATTGGGCTCCGTACATTAGGTTTAACTTTACAGGTTTCTTTATTTAATTTTTTGGTTTGCTGAATTTTCACTATATTAGATAAAACAACAAGAAAGAATGTATAGAGTTTTTATCATTATATTTATCTTTTTAGGTCCTCTTTTGGTCTTTGGACAAAGTGTTCAAAGGAGTCAATCGAACCTGCCTATTCTTAGTGAAACTAAAGGGGAACTTAAAAATGCCCTTGGTTGGGTACTACAAGACAATGGACTATGGACATCTACCTCTGGAAAAATATTGCTTGGGAATAGTGAACGAAATAGGAATCCTAGCCCTAAGGATAAATTAGGTAAAAGTAATTTCCAAGAACTAATAATGAAAGAGGTATTGGTTGGAGATGAGCAATTTGTAGTGCTTGTTCGATATTATACTGGTGGTTACTATACATTTCCTGATTTAAAACAAGGATTTAAAAAGACCAAAAATGTCGAGTATTTTGTTTTTAATGCTAAAAAACTCGACAATATTCTTCCTCTCAAAGCAAACTTTAATGATCCATATGCAGTAAACTTAGAGGTATTTGCATACGATAATTTAGTGAGTTTCGATAAAAAAGAATTAGACACCAAAATATCTTATAATATTTTAAGAACTAGGGAGTTAAATAGTAAGGCTCAATTTACTGCCATACTTAATCTCATGCCGGTAATTACCAATGGGAAAAAATACTATCGGTTTAGGTTAATTAAGTTGTTGAATAAAAAGAGTTTATATCAGAAGTATCTATTAGAAGAAAATAAGGATAAACTTTTTGATAAATCGTATTACGAAGTACCATACAAAGATTTCGTAGAGTTTTTTAGTTCTGTAGAAGTAATTATTCCTGATTTTAATATTGATGCTCCTGAAAACTTTGTTGATTTTTATAAAAGAGGTGTTTTACGGTTTGACAGAGGAAACTATAAAGATGCCTTAAGTGATTTTAATAATGCTGTCCAGTTGGAACCAGAAAACCGATTTATGATGTTGTATGCTTATTTAGGAAGTACACAGCATGAACTGGAGAACTATCCTATGGCAGTTAGAGCTTTTGATAAAGCAATTATATTTGAACCAAAAGATCCTACTCAAAAACCTGCTTGGGTTAGGGTATACTATAATAGAGGAGTCTCGAAATATTTAATGGAAGACAAAGAAAATGCTTGTCGTGATATGAATAAATCGAGAAAATTAGGTCTTTCTGATGAAGAAGCCATTAAGCATATCAAGAAGCTTTGTAAGGGAAAGCTGAAGGATTTGTAATTATTGACTTTAACTTATTGCGAAATAAGTGATGTAAAGGATAACTTTTTCTCACTATTCTACGTATAAAAATTGGTTATTAAAAAAAGAACTACTGGGATAGGTGTACCTGCAAAATTCCGTATCCCAGGACTATATGAAGCTGAATCGGCACCATATTCTTATGTTGTTGGTTATCCTTATAGGGGTAACTAGTCATGCTTATGCCCAAAAAAAACGAAAAGCAAAGCTCAATGAGAATGCTTGGTTTATTGGTGCTAAGGGTGGTGCGAATGTCTTTTTTGGAGATATTAAGTATTTCGATTATGTCCCCAATTTTAAATATAATGAACTTACATATGGTTTTGGTTTTAATCTAGGAAAGCAATTTTCGCCAAAACTTTCCCTAAAACTCGATATTAATTTATCGAACCTCTCTGGTACGAAAAAGAGCGATGCATTGCTAAGAACTTTTGATGCCAAAACTCAGGCAGCATCATTAAATCTACAAATTAATCTATTTGAGTTATTTAATAATAGAGCCAGGTTAAATAAATTTTCTATATGGGGAGAATTAGGTGTTGGTGGAATGCGATGGCAAAGTATTTTGTATAATACTAATAGTCTTGATACACTTAATAATATAAATTGGGGAACAAAGAAATACGAGAGCTCTCTGATGGTTCCAGTAGGATTATATATGCGCTATTATCTCAACAAAAACTTCTCCATCGATGCACATTCTTCATTATCAATAGCCTCCTCCGATTTAGTAGATGCAAAAGTTGGAGGTATAGAGTTTGATTATTATTGGTACACAGGAATAGGCATTAACTATCATTTTATGGTGCAATCTGCAATTCGTAATGTTCCACTGGTGAATAGAAAAAAATCTAATGAATTAGAGCTTTTAGATTATATGAATCTAGATCCATTTCAAGATCCAGAAGTAGAGCGAATTACCAAAAAAGAGATTTTCCAAAAAGAAGCAGAGGAATCTGAGAAAATGGTGATGTCTGCGAATCCGTATCATGTGGAATTCTGGGTGCCAAGTCAAGCAAATAATAAAAAACTTCAAGTTTTAGTTAGTATTAAAAAGCGTGGAATTACTGGAAATGGATACTTTAGAATGTCATTGCCTTCAGGATTCTATCCAAATGCACCTCAGATAAAAGAGGTAACTTATACCAGAATTGGTTACAATTACGATTTCGATTTCTATCTACCTATGAACAAAGACACACTAAATATACCTATAGAAATCAATATATCAGAAAGAGAAGATGGTACTTATCCTTTCTTTATTGAAGGAGAAGTGATGAATCAAGAGGGAAGGATGTTTGCTATTAAAAATGCACAGTATGTTCAAATTTCATCTCATACTAATTATAATGAATTGCCTATTGATGAGAAACCAGTGGAAATAAGAGCTCAAAAGGCAGATCCAAACTATATTGCCCCCATTAATGTAACAGATATTTTAGAGGAGTCTAATGGAGATAAAACTTATCGAATTCAAATATTAGCTTGTAGAAAGCCCAGTAATAGAGTAAATGAGTTTTTAAAAAAGCATAAGATTGAAAGGAAAGTATATACCTATGAATCTGGTGGTTGGTGGCGTTATAGCATTTATAATATTAGTTCAATAAGGGAGGCAGAAAAAGCGCTATTAGTTGTTAGAAATAAGCATCTCATAAGAGAAGCATTTATTGTGGAATTCGAAAATGGAGAGCGTTTTGTTCCCAAGAAACAGCCTTCAAGAAGTATAACTACATATGAAGATGAGGCGGGAGAGACCATGTATACAAAGCTAGCACCTTATAAAAAGAAAAGTATTAGACCTCTGAATACAAATAAGAAAAACACTACTAAAAAAGATAATAAAGAACCTGAGAGGCCTAGCTTCGAAGTGATTTCTAATAATGATAATATTTCTGTTTACCGCATTGAAATTGCAGTATCTCCAGGTTATCCAATACCCTTACGACAGCTTCAAAATTGGGTAGCTAAAGAGAAAATTACAGAGTGGACGTATCGGGATGACTACAGGTACACCATTGGAAGGTTTGAAAACGAGCAGGTTGCAAGAGCCTTTCTGAAATACGTTCGTATGCAATTCGCACTACCCGATGCCCATCTGGTGGAAACAAAATCCGGCAGTTGGCTAAAGGTAGTGCGGTAACAGAATTTTTTTCTTTCTAAGGTATTCTGTTGGATATCTAATATTATTTAAATATTCCATATGATGGATAAATAAATTGAAATATGCTAAGCGATTTCTTTCAATCAATATGGTTTTTAAATGGTACAAGCTATTTCTAGGAACAAAAATTATCGCAGAGTCAAACCTTTGCAACTCGATGTTACCATGTAATGCTATAGAATTAATTAATAGAATGATATGTTTTTGTAAAATACCTAGAAAAGGAATTTATCGTAAAATAGCCCCTTTCAATAATACTGGAAACATAAAGTTTATTCGCTTGGTAATATTATAAGAGACTGAGAACGTCTTTGAAATCTACCACTAACTTGATCTGTTACCTGCAAAGTTATCAGTTTAGTTTTAGGATTACTTGTATTGTTATAAAAGGTGTGTATTGGGTTTTTATCAGTAGAGGTTGGGCCATCTTCTCCAAATGTCCATAAATATTCTGCACTATCTGCAATAATGGTTTCCGAGGCATTTGTAAAAACAATTGTTACAGGGGAAGGGCCATCGTTTCCGGTATATGAGAAAGATGCTATAGGATCGTTAAAACCTGTAGGAATTTCAATGTTTTCATCCTTTTTAGAACATGATATGAAAAAAACAATTGATAATGTAATTAATACTGTAGAAAATATATAATTCTTTCTCATGATAAAAGTTTTTAGCTGCCAAATATAAGTCGATTTTTTTTCTTTTGAAATGTATAATCACTTATGATTTATTTTAAGGTTTTTATATTTTTGCTCCACTTTAATTTAGATAATGATAAATAAACGGAGAATGGAAAGCAAAAGGGACAATTACGACACAAGAGAAGAATTGTATTCTAAGGCAGTTAGAGC
>JADGDY010000174.1 GCA_016744655.1 Bacteroidales bacterium
GTCACAATGCTCAAAAAGAAATTTTGCTTGATCTTTATTTATTGGCTTCTTTTTATCGATTAATGCTTTGATTTTCAGGAGCATAAGGGTTCCTTCAGGCTAGGTTAACATATTCTTGTTGACAATATATGCTTGACAGTCGTAGATAGCTAGGGTAAAAATTCAGTCTCACAGGAAATTGACAGAGATATATAGCATGAGCTATCTCTTTATATATTCTTTATATTTGCTGACCAATAAAAGCTTAATAATGGAGAATAGGACAAAAGTCTGTATAATAGGAGGGGGAACGATGGGGACTTCTCTTGGTAATGCATTGGCAATGAAGCCAGAATTAGAAGTAACTATCATATCAATAGAGGAAGATGTTGTTGACTCTATAAATAAAGGACAACTTAATACGAAGTATTTTCCCAATACCAAACTTACTTGGAGATTACGAGCAACTGTAGATGTAAAAGTTCTATCTAACTTCGAGTATGTATTTCTTGCTATTCCTTCATCAGTGATATTTGAATTTATTGAGCAGCATAATGGTTTGTTTCATCCTGAAGTTATATTGATTAATCTGGCAAAGGGTTTAAGTAAAGATGAACACCATACTATTGCTGAAAGTTTAATTTCAAGAACTGATTATAGAATAGCTACTTGGAAAGGCCCTACTTTCGCTAGAGAGTTGATAAATAATATGCCTACAGCTTTCACGGTTGGAGCTACAGATGTTACTTTATTTCCAATATTTCGTGATTTAGTTAAAGATACCTGTATTCATTTAGATTATTCTACAGATATAAGAGGAGTAGAGCTTTTGAGTGTATTAAAAAATATATATGCTATAGCTCTTGGTATTGTGGATGCTCAATATGATTCACCTAATCTCAGGTTTTTATTCCTAACTAAGGCTTTCAATGAAATGAGGGCGATTCTACTGAAGTTTGAGGGTAAAAAGAAAACCATATTTAAATATTGCGGATATGGAGACTTTGGACTAACTGCATTAAATGACTTAAGTAGAAATAGAACCTTAGGTCTCTTAATAGGAAAAGGATTCTATAGTGAAAGTAATTCAAATTTAGTATTGGAAGGCAAAATGGCAGTTGATGTATTCTGTAAGATGATAGAAGCAGGAGATTTTGATGAAGAATACCGAATCATTAAAGAATTGAGTAAAATTCTATCTGGAAAATATGATATTGCAAACTTTATTCATAAAATTTTATCTGAAAACGAGGAATTACCAATAGATTAATAACCCAATTATTATTCGTGGATTATATTTGATAATTGAAGGCTCAGATTTTGCCGACTATATTTATCAATGTTGTTACTTGAGAATATTCTGTTTGCTGAAAAGTACTCCTTATATATAGTATTAATGTATTTTTCCATTTCTATGGAATTATTAAAGTCAAATAGACTTCCTGCTTCTGTGATATTTAATATTTCATCGATGTCTCCGCTTTTGGGACCATGAGCTAGGATAGGGCATTTAGCTGCAAGATATTCAAAGAATTTTCCTGTTAATATTCCTTTAGAGTCTTTGGTATTTGGTATCAGTAAGAGAAGAATATCTGCAGATTGCATATGGTGAACTGCTTCACTGTGCTCTACTTGTCCCACAATATTTACTCTATCACTCCAACTTCTGTTTTTCAACTCCTCAAGAATAGGAGGTGAAACTTTACCCACTAATTTAAGTTCTAGTGGAATTCCGTTTTGTAGACTCCTCTCAAATGCATCAAAAAATGGAATAGGTTCATAAATTTCAGCCATAGTTCCAACGTAAGCAATGGTAAACCTTTCATTTTTCTCAGATACTTGGCTTTTAAAATCACTTTCATCAAATCCATTTGGGATGATGTGAATTTTCTCTGAAGATATATGATTTGATTTACTGTGGAACATCCTTTTCAATCCAGAACTAACAGTGATAATTTTATCACAGTCTTCAAGAACGTTCCTTTCCAGCTTTGCATCCATCCTCTTTACAGTTGAGGTATGAAGTAAATCTTTATAATAATAAATATCTGTCCAGGGATCGCGCATATCGCAAATCCATTGAAGACCATGCCTCTTTTTTAATTCTTGACCAATTAAATGTGTAGAATGAGGAGGACCCGTGGTGATAATAGTATCTATTTTTTCATTCTGAATTAATTCCTCTGCTTTCTTTATAGCATATTGATTCCATCCTCGTCGTGGATCTGGAATAAAAAAGTTTCCTCTGATAAACCGAGAAATAGTTTGCATAGTCGTTTTCTTGTTCACATTAGCAAAACCTGCGTAGGGAACATTTTTCTTTCCAGCAAAAAAGGAGAAGATGTTTAGTGGTTCAAAAGAATTCGTTTTAAAAACTCTTTGAGATTCTTTTATTTCTGAATTTAAAGATTCATCAATTTGAGCATAGGAAGAATGGTTTTCGTCAACTGTAATTACTATTGGCTCAATATTAAAATCATGAAGGTATTTAGTAAACTTCAGCCAACGTTGAACACCTGCTCCACCAGCAGGAGGCCAATAATATGTGAATATCAATACCTTTTTCTTGGGCATTTATTCTTCTTTTTTAGTTCTGCAGTATTTTATTTCTCTTCCTACGATAACGAAAAAGGCAAGAATGAGAAGGATAGATCCTACTAAAGCAATTTTTTCACCTGTGTAATAGCTATTTGGTAAAAATTTAAATTCCACTTGATGTTCACCGGATGGAACTATCAATGCCCTTAAGGTGTAATTCGCTCTAAAGTGTGGGACCAATTCCCCATCAATATATGCATTCCATCCTTTACTATAGAAAACTTCACTAAAAACAGCTAGTTGTTCAGAAGTAGAATTAGATTGGTATACTAGGTGGTTGGGTTTGTAGTCAAGTAATTTGATGGTGTTACCAACAAAAGCAGAAATATTCAATTCTCCAATTTCTTCTTTATATCTTTTGTCTACCAATGCAGTTGTCTTCGTGTTGACAGATGCTAGTCTTTCAATTTCATCATTTGCATTATCAACCCACTCAATATTCTCAACAAACCAAACATTTCCGTTTGCATAAGGATTAGGGATGGGTTGTGCTTGAGGATTGTAGATGATATACTTGGTGTTTAGCATGTTTAAAGACTGAACATTTTGTAAAGCATTATTGATGTCTGTTACACCTCCACCGTTTTGAAATGCATTTATAATACTATTGACTTCGTGTTGCAGTCTTAGATCTATTAAATCTTGATACTTACCAAGTTTTGCTGAATGGTATCCACCAATGGATTTGTGGAAATAACTTGTAGCTCCATCATTAAATGGATTTCCTAAATTTAAAACTCTGTAATCAAGACTCTTGTCGGATAAAATAGCTTTATCAGCAATTGAAGGAGTATATGGATTTTCAATATTTCTTGCTCTTTCAAAATGTGTGTCGTTTACATATCTTCTATTAATAGTGAACATATCAGCAACTAGTAGGACGGCAAAAACTGCCAAGAAAATAGTTTTATTAATTTTTTCTAAGGAATAGACATAAAGGGAAGCTGCAATTAATAGGATAAAAATAAAGCTTCTCATAACATCAGCTTTAAATATACTAATCCTTGCCATTTCTATATTGGCAACTAGTTCAGCAGCTCTTGGATTGTCACCAAATGCACTAACTTCCATTTGACTCAAGAAACTAAAAAACACTGTAGGAAGAATGTAAAATATCAGTAATAATCCTGCTGTAGCTCCAAAAGCAATAAAGAATTGTTTTTGCTTCTCTTGAATAAGTTTTGGCTTTTCTATAATTTCTTTTACAGCTAAGATGGCAAGAATTGGAATCGTTAATTCTGCGAGAATTAATATCATACTTACTGCTCTAAATTTATTGTAAAGTGGAAAATAGTCAAGGAAGAAGCTTGTTAACGGCATAAAGTTTTTACCCCATGCTAGAGTTAAACTAAATATAGTGCCAGCTAGAAGCGCCCACTTCAGCCATCCTTTTACATAGAATAATCCTAGAACAAATAGGAATATTATAATAGCACCTGCATATGTAGGGCCAGACATAATGGGTTGGTCTCCCCAATAAGATGATATTCTGTTTTGAGAAACCACTTGTTTCATTTGTGGATCCATAAGATCCATGGCTTTTTTATTGGCGGCTAAAGCTCCAGATCCTCCACCTTTAGCATTTGGAATTAATAAACTCCAGCTTTCTCCAATTCCATAACTCCATTGTGTAGCATAATCTTTATCTAAACCACTGGTTTGAATGTCTCCATCCTTCACTAACTCTGACTTTCCACGCATGGATTGAGCAGAATATTCCGATGTGACCCAAAGATTGGTGATGTTAGGCATAATGGCCAAGAGTGCAGCAACAATTAATACAGCTGTGGCTTTAAAAAACTGTGGTAATTCGTTTCGTTTAATGTGATCTACTAATATAAATACTCCGACAATAATTATGAATAATAGTAAATAGTATGTTATTTGAAGGTGATTTGCTGTTATCTCAAGAGCTGCAAATAGGGCAGTTAAAATCCCACCTAATAGATATTTACCTCTATAAGTAAGAATGATGGAACCGAGTAACGGAGCCATGTAGGCTAGTGCGAATGCTTTAGTATTGTGTCCGGCTTGAATGATTATTATAAAGTAGGACGAGAAAGCATAAGCAAATGAACCAATTAGGGCTAGCCAAGGATCAACTCTCAATATGAGTAATAGAATAAAAAAACCTATAAAGTATAGAAATAGAAAGTTAACAGGTCGAGGGAGGTTAAGCTGAATAACCTGATGAACCTTTTTAATCCAGTTATTTGGGTATTTTGTTGAAATCTGATAAGCAGGCATTCCTCCAAACATGGAGTTTGTCCAAAGTGCTTCTTCACCAGTTTCTGCTCTGTGATCTTTAATTTCTTTCGAAACTCCTCTATATACTTTAATATCATGCTGGCTGAGTTGTTTTCCTTCCAATACAGGATTCATAAACATAAAGCTGATGACGATAAAAGAAACGATGGCTACCAAATATGGTAATGATTTCTTGAATAGGTTTTGATAATTCATAAAGTTACGGCTTATTGGTTTCTTCTTTTATTTCTTCAAATTCCACATAGTCTCCCAGTTCTTCTTTTGCGGGATTGTGAGTAGTTTCTTGTTTTGTATTTGAAGTATTAGAATTGAAATCTTGCTGATTGTAATTGTTATTGGCTTGATTCATATTGTTTTCCATGTTTTTTTGAACCTTCTTAAAGAAGTATTTCATAATGTATGGAGCCAACAACCTCACTATATAAGGGGTAATAAATATAATGAGTAAAATAATAAATAAGGTATTCATGTTTTGCTATTTTTTTGCGAATTTACTGAATACCCATTAATCCCCAAAATTGGGAAGCTAATTATTGTTAAATGATGGAAAAATCCATTGAAATTTATTCAATAATCACCTTTTGATAGTTGATAACATCATTCGTTATAAAACTAAATATATAAATTCCAGGAGAGTAATTGCTAATTTTTAATTCAGTAATGCTTCCACTAATACTATATTCTTGAATTAAAACCCCATTGAGTTGGTAAGCTTTAATAGTATAGTTTAGATTCTCAGGTGCTCCAATAAAAAGTTGATTTTTTGTTGGGTTCGGGTATAAATTAAAAATATTTGCTTCTTCGGGTTTATCTATATCATTTACCTCTGGATCATTAACTTCTTCATGAAATCTACAAAATACTTTTAATTGGGGTCTGAGCTCTGGGTCGCTATGATCTGAAGAACAAAAATTCATCATGCGGTAATATTCTTCAGTATTTAGTTTTAAAAGAAATCCGAAACTATTGTTAGGATTTTTAATCATATCTTTAACTAAAAGAGTAACATCGATTTCGGGATAATTTTGAATGGGGAAATCTGAAGAGGGTATTATGGTTTGGTTCTCAAATGTGTATTCCGGATGTGATGACCAAGTCACTTTATCTTCTTCCCATGGTGTAGTAACCCTGTGCAATATACATTGGTTCGATCCACTAAGTGTAGAGTGTTGTCCAAATTCCTTTTGGTCATTGTCCCATGCATAAAGTGATAATATAGCTTTTTCAACTTTTAAACTTGAATTTATGTCTTGTAGATCAAATTCTATCAGATTTCGTACAATTCCAGGTTCGCCACCATATGTCCAGGCATTTGCTGCTACTTGATGGTTTTCCCCATAATTTGTATTTACTTCACTACTTAAGCCATGAAGAATGGCATCTTTTCCTTCACGAGGACCAGGCTGAAAGACTAAACATGTGTCAGTTACTGGATTCACCACTTTGTATTGGATTATTAACTGAGGATGTTTTCTACTGTTCTCATGGTCGCTAGAACAAAAACTCATCATTCTATAATGACTCTCTTCTTTAAGTTTGATGAGAAAACCAAAGTTATTCGAGTTCAATTGGTTTTTTAAAATATTAGTGACTTCAATTCGATTATAATCTTGATAGGGATCAATAGATGCAGGAATATAAACTTTTCCCATTTCAGTATATGATGGTTGTGTATTCCAAGTTACTTCTTGTTCATCCCAATCAGATGTAATTTGATGAAGGAAACATTCATTTGAGCCACTCAAAGTAGAGTGTGGGCCAAAACCATTTTCAGCACCCCAAGAATATAATGATAGATAGGCACTAATAATGATAGCATCCTCAGGAATCTCAGAATAATCAAAATGAATGATGCTTCTTACAGTACCTGGTGTTCCTTGATAAGTCCAAGAATTGATATTGAATTGCGGAGTATTGCCCCAATTTACATCCACTTGACTATCCAATCCATGAAGAATTGCGTCCTGACCCATTCTGGCATTGGGTTGTAATATGAGTACTTCTTGGGAGTTGCTTAGGTTTGTAATCAGGCAAAAAACTAAAAATGTGAGAATGGTGTTTTTCATATCTACGTGGGTTTCATGCAAATATATTGAATTCTGTAAGGTAAATCAAGTTTTTTTTATCAGTAAAAGGAAATGGTAGCTTTTTTATTGTGAAATAAAAAAAGCCTAGAAAAAAATCTAGGCTCTAAAAAATGTATTTCGGTATAGGTTTAGAAATAAAGGTCGCGTTCGCCTTTTTTTATTCTTTCTATTCTGTCTTTTATCTCATCAACTTTTTGGAATTCTTTAAGTTCTTCTATTTGTTTCTCAATAACTTTCCATCCTTTAATAGCTGTAGATTCTTTTCCGTAGTCTTCTATATATTCAGCTAAAGTCAATATAGCATTTGCTGAACAATACCTTTTAATGAATCCAGGAACTGAAAATTCCATGAAGTGTTCTCCTGTTCTTCCGAGTCTATAGCAGGCAGTGCAGAAACTGGGTAAGAAATTATCGTCTAATAATTCATCAATAACTTCTGCAAGACTTCTGTCGTCATTAATTTTAAATTGTTCTCTATTTAAGTCTTGTTCATCGTTTTGGGTCTCGTCTTCCGAATAGTTTCCTAATTCAATTTTAGTACCACCATCAATTTGAGAAACACCATAGCGTAATACTTCTTTTCTGATTTTTTCGTTTTCACGAGCCGTTAATATCATTCCAGTATAAGGCACAGCTAATCGGAGGATGGCAACCAAGCGAGTAAATTCTTCGTCGGTAACAATATACTTATCATCCTTATTTATCATAGAAGCATCCTGTAGACGAGGGAAGCTAATGGTATGTGGTCCCACATTGTAACAAGCTTCTAGGTGATTGGTATGACGAACCATTGATAATACCTCGAATTTCCAATCGTGAAGACCAAATAATGCTCCAATACCCACATCGTCTATACCGGCTTCCATTGCTCTATCTAAAGAGGTCAATCTGTTGCCATAATGCTTTTTGTGGCCACCTAAATGGTATTTCTTATAAGCTTCTGGGTGATAAGTTTCTTGAAAAACTTGATAGGTTCCTATTCCGGAATCTTTTACGGTTTTGAATCCTTCTATATCAAGAGGAGCAGCATTTATATTAACTCGTCTGATCTCTCCATTACCTTTTTTTACTCCATAAACTAAATCTACAGTATGGGCAATGTACTCAGGGGTATAATGTGGATGTTCACCATATACTAAGATCAGTCGCTTTTGTCCATTATCCTCTAAAGCTTCTACTTCTTTAATGATTTCTTCGTCGGTAAGGGTTTTTCTAATGGCATCCTTATTGCTCGATTTGAAACCACAATATTCACAATTGTTTACACATTTATTACCAATATATAGAGGGGCAAAGAGAACGATTCTATTTCCATAAACTTTTTCTTTTAAGGTACGAGCACCTTGTTTGATTTCTTCAATCAAAACAGGATCATCTGCATTTACCAAAATAGCCGTTTCTGCCATATTCAGTCTTTCTTTGCCTAATGATTTGGCAATTACTCGTCTTACTTCTTCAGCAGTACTTTTGGTTGTTGATAGTAATCCTTCAATTTCATCAACATCAATAAAAGGCTGCATTGAAACATCCTCTAATTTGTATTTTTCTGGCTTGAACTTCATGTTATAATGATGCTTGTTAAATAAATAACAAAATTACACTAAACTTTGGTTGTAGCGCATAATTTAACGCAGTTTTATCACATTAAATGGTAATTTATTCTTGGTAAAAATAATAATGGTATTTAATTACCTGAATATAAGTTGAAGTATTCTTTCGAGGTCGGCTATTTTAAAGGGTTTGCTGATATATTCATTCATTCCAGCCTCTAAAAATCGCTCTTTATCACCTTTCATAGCGGCAGCTGTCATGGCTACAATTGGAATTGGATTGGTGATTTTATCTTCTTTTTCGTGTTTCCTGATCATGGTGGTGGTTTCTATGCCATCCATTTCTGGCATATGAACATCCATTAATATAATATCGTAGTGTCTTTCTAGGTATTTTTGATAAGCCTCAATACCATTTACAGCTAAATCTGTTTGATGACCAAATTTGCTTAAGGTCATTTTTGCGACTTTTCTATTGATTTCATTATCATCCACAACTAGGATAATTTTGCTTTCTAAACTATCTTTATATTTTGTTTTCTTTATTTTCTTCTTTGGTTTTTGTTCAGAAGGAGCGTTCAACTGAAGACTAAAAGAAAAAGTAGATCCTTTATTGGTTTGGCTTTCTACAGTAATATTCCCACCCATCATTTCAACAAGGTTTTTAGAAATAGCTAAACCTAACCCTGTTCCTCCGTATTTTCGGGTAGAAGAGGCGTCTGTTTGTGAAAAGGATTTAAATAATTTCTTTTGATTTTCACTTGATATTCCTATCCCGCTATCTTTAACTTTAAAAACAATACAATGCCTTCCATCCTTACAACTAGTTTCTTTTATTTCAATTATGATACCGCCATCTTGTGTGAATTTAATGGCATTATTGACCAGATTTATGATGATTTGTTTAATTCTTAAAACATCTCCATTCAGGATTGATGGAATATGATCATCTATCATTAAATCCAAAGTGAGATTTTTCTCTTTAGATCGAATTTCTAATGGTTTTAGTACGGTGTTGATTTCTTCTTTGAAATTGAAATTATTGTATTCTAGTTCAACTTGCCCGGCTTCAATTTTTGAAAAATCAAGAATATCGTTTATTATTTCTAATAAATTATCGGAAGATGTTTTAATAATATCTAATAGGTCGTTTTGCTTTTTGGTGATTTGAGTATCCTTTAAAAACTCCACTACAGTAATAATTC
>JADGDY010000175.1:0-6377 GCA_016744655.1 Bacteroidales bacterium
GAGATATTCCTTATAAATGCATAATAATATAATACTTCATTATCCTTATTAAATCTTGCATGAGCAGTGAGTTCTATGGGGACCCTTTTTCCGTTTTTTCTTATGTATTCTTTTTCATAAATAACAGAGCTTTTTGTTTTGCTCAGTTCCTCCAATTTTTTCATCTCAGAATCTATCCACTCTGGTGGTGTTAATACTGTATTCCAATTAATCTCCTTCAATTCCTTTTCACTATATCCTGTGAGTTTTTGAAAGGCTTTGTTTGAAGAACCCAATCTTCCATCAGGATACCCAATTGCTATACCTACGCTGGCTTCCAAAACCAGTTCGGCCCAGAATTTTGTTTCTAAAAGTGAGCTTTCCAGCTGCATTAGTGAAGCTTTCAATTGCTGCTCACTGGCTAATAATTGCTGATTGGTGGCTTGCAACTGTTGTTCACTAGCCATTAGCTGTTGATTGTTAGCTTCGAGTTGTTGGTTGGAAGCTCTAAGCTCCTTTTCCATTAGCTTTTCTACTGTTATGTCTTTTCCGGAAAGCAACATACAGCTTCTATTGCCAATTTTCAATCCATCGGTAGAATATAGCATTACTATTTCACTACCATCTTTGTGCTTAGCATTTACTTCAATATCATTTAATTTTATTCCTTTCTTTATAGCTTTAATCGCCATCTCTACTTTTTCTAAATCAATTTCTCCTAAAGCACCAAGGGGATTCTTCATCAGAATATCTTTACCATAACCAACAATTTCAGAAAATCTATTATTTATCGCAACCCTTTGTTTGGTTTCTATATCAATAATTGCCAAAGTATTAGGATTCGAATCAAATGCTTTTGAAAATTTCTCTTCACTTTCTCTTAATTTGGTTTCTGCTTGAATGCTTTCGGTAATATCTTCGGAGCAAATAAAAAAGCTACCTGATTCATGATTTTTAATAGCTCTACTTAACATGGTATGATAACTGCCATCAATATTTCTAAACCTATATCTAACATCGCCAAAGCCAACTTCTTTCATCTTAGAAAAGCTTTTCAATACCTTAGCTTGATCATCTTTATGAATGAATGAAAATGAATTTTCTCCTGTTAAGGACTCTTTAGAATGTCCTGTTATTTTACATACAGATTTATTTATATCGAGATATTCTCCATTTTCATTCAAATGGCCCAGCATTGTTGGTGCATTTTCAAAAAGAACTCTGAATTTTTCTTCACTTTTCAGTAATGCTTCTTCTGCTTGTTTACGGTCTAGCATTTCACTAATATTCTTAATGATACCATCAAGCAGCTTTCGCTCTTCTAATAAAAACGGACCCTCGTCCAAATTGGGCCGATCTTCTAAATAATACACTTCTATTGTTCCTTTAACAATCCCTTTTATAATAATATCTGCAGATTGTTTCCAATTTGATTTTTCAAATGCTTGTGAAACATATTTTTCTCCATCAAAATTTATCAAAGCACATGTTATATTAGGGTATTGCCATTTAGAAGGAATTATACTAACTATTTCTTGTAATATTTCTTCAATTGATTTTGAACTTCTAATCTCTTCAGATATTTCATAAAAACATTCTAGTTCTTTTACTCTTTCTGTAAGGTTGTAAACATGTTTTTTGTTTTCTTGGTCACTCGCAATTAATTGCTGATTATTTGCTTCAAGTTCTTGCTTTACTGATTGAAGTTGTTGCTCTAATAACATCAGCTTCCTTTTGGCCTCATCAAAACTCTGCTTATTTGGATTTTGTAATAAATCACCCGGTTCTGATCCTGAAAACTTTCTGACCAAACCTTCTGTTCCAATTCTATTTCCATCTTGATTACATAGAGATGTGAAGTTAAGCAATGACCAAAAACGGGATCCATTTAGGTGTAGTAATTCTAATTTAAAATTTATCAGTTTTCCATTAGTCTCAATCTCATGGTTTATATTATCTATTTCACTTGAATTAGCTAAAATTGATGACAACGGAGTTTTAAGGATAGCTTCTGCAGATTTATAGCCACACAATTGAGCTAAAAATAGGTTTGCTGTTAGTATTTTACCAGTTAAATCTATCTGTAGAAATCCTTCTTCCAAAGAATCTAAAATTCTGAGTGTATCTTTAGATACAGTTAGTTGCCTATTTTCCATCTGCTCTGGTTTATTGCGTATAAAAATCGAACTAAATATACGCATTTTCTCAAGAACAACCAATTCAAACTCTAGTGAGCGATAAATCTAATCACCATTCCAAACTCCTACTCCACAACAACATTTCTTTTGATTCACCTTCAGTATAATAAACCTCAACATTTTCAATATGGAGACGTACAGATCTTCGCAAAATCCCTCCCAAAGCTTTTGCTGATACTTTTAAATGTTTCTTTTTAAAAATTTCTGTTACTGATTTAATATTATTCTCACATATTGTGTCATCTTCCTTAATCAAAACATTACCACCACCTACAAGGCAAAAATGAACATCATCTAAAGTAGAGTTATTCTTATGTATTATGTCTAGCATTTTATCAATGGCATTAACAGCATACTTTGTTAAGCCTTTTTTACTATTAGAAGGTGCTGTTCCTGGTAACATGACATGAGCCATAACTCCAATATTTAGGTTGAAATCAATAGCAGATACCACAATACAAGAACCAATAGCAGTTGAAGATAAAATATCCCTTCTACCCCCCATTTTTACTTCCCCCGTTGCTACTCTTATATAATTACTCATTTGGTACAAAATTTCTTAGATTTATACTATAATTTACACCTGAGTTTCGACTAATTCACATTTTTGGAGTTCGTCATTATTTCTAAATATAAGGATAAAATACTTCATGCTCCAATCAAATGTGGATTATTTTAAGTTTAGTAAAAGTAAAAATATTAGGATAGATTTCAATTAAAAAATGAGATTTATAGAAGAGCCAGATATTACTATTTAATCCAACGAAACGATTTCTAATCACATTGTTATCAAAAAGTTTAAAAATCAGCTTTCATTATTGAATCAACACCTACAAACCTCTATATTACAACAATATATATAAGACACTTTGAATTTATCTATTTGGAGTAAAATACTGCAAACAGTTGTAATATTAAATAAGCTCTTATTATGAAAATGCTGATAAGTTGTATTGATTCTTAATTCTTTACCTCAGTCTATCCATAGAACGGATCAGCTTTTCATCTTTAGTAATACCTCTATTGGCGAGAAACAAAAACACAAATACTAAGACTGGCATAAAACTAGCAAACTGATATTCAGGGGCACTTCCTACACTTTTCTCAAGAATCCCCATATATCCAAGGAAATATCCTGCTAAAAGAATTAAAGTTGATGCCATATTTATTTTGGTCAACATTAATTGTCGTCTTCTGTTTTTAAAAGATACCAATGTAATAATGCTTAATGCAATAATTAGAATTACAACGCCCATTAATGGTAATAAAAACATGGAGCTTAATTGCAAGCTTGGATTTGGGTCGAAAAAATCGATTTGATATACATATAGTGCAAAATTGCTTGAGCCATAAAACTTAGCTAAAGGGAAAGCAAACATAATAGAAGCAGCAATAGATGCTAAGAGTAAATATAGGCTTTGAATTCTTTGTATCATTATTATTATTTTTAAGATGGCAAAGATAGGATCTTCCTCGCATTTGAAAAAATTCTTGGAAAAATAATTGACCTAATTAAAAAATATTATATTTGCACAAACATTCCTAATAATCATTCGGTAAATATAATTCCCGTAATTTTATTTTTAAGAAGAAACTAATCATAATTTTCATTTTATGTACGATATTATTG
This sequence comes from Bacteroidales bacterium, assembly GCA_016744655.1. Taxonomy (GTDB): domain Bacteria; phylum Bacteroidota; class Bacteroidia; order Bacteroidales; family UBA12170; genus UBA12170. Next base: position 3,808 of record JADGDY010000175.1, read on the forward strand.
AATTGAGCAGTAAGAAAGTATTAGAGCTCAAAGAAATTGCAAAAACATTACAAATTCCTAAGTTCGAGAAACTGCTTAAACAAGATTTAATCTATAAAATCCTCGATCATCAAGCTCTAAATCCCACCCCTGAAATTTTAGAGAAAGAACAGAAAGAATCTAAACCAAACAAGAACAGAAAAAGAATAAACCGCACTCCTGATGCTTCTACTAATGTTGAGAGAAGAGAGAGAAAACCTGAAGCTAATAAGCCAAAACAGGAAGCTAAAAAAGACGATACCAAAAAGGTTGAGAAAAAAGCTCCTAAAGCTGCCCCTAAAAAAGGCAAAGACAAGGAACTCATTAGCGAAATGAAAGAAGCAGGTGCAGATTTATTTTCTGAAGAACAAAGTAAACCTACAAAAAACAAATCTAATCCAAGAAAAGCTCCTGCTAAAACTCGTGAGAAGAAAGTAGAAGCTAAAGAGGAAAACAAAGAAACTACAGAAAAGGTTGCTAAAGCAAAAGCTCCTCAAGAAGAGGCTAAGAAACAAGAAAACACTCCTGTTTCTAAAAGTGAAAAAACTGAAACTCCTCGTGAGCAGAAAGAAACCAAATCTGATAGACCTGAGAAAGCAGAAAGATCTGAAAGACCTGAAAGAAAAGAAGCTCCTCGCAAAGTAGAAAACAGAGACAACGATCGTAAATCTGAAAATAGAGATAACGATCGAAGGACAGAAAATAAAGATAACGACCGTAGAAACGAATCAAGAGACAACGACAGAAGAACTCCAAACCCTCGTCGTCAGCAGGAAAGAAACACTCCAAATCAACGCGAAGAAAGAGAAAAAAAGCCTGTTTACGACTTTGATGGTATCATCAATAGCGAAGGTGTTTTAGAGATCATGCCTGATGGTTATGGATTTCTACGCTCCTCAGATTATCACTATTTAAATTCACCAGATGATGTTTATGTTTCTCAGTCACAAATTAAACTATTTGGTTTAATGACTGGTGATACCGTAAGAGGTAGCATTCGTCCTCCAAAAGAAGGTGAGAAATATTTCCCATTGATTAAGATATCAACTATCAACGGAAAAACTCCTGAAGAAATAAGAGACCGTATTCCTTTTGACTATTTAACTCCACTTTTCCCAGAAGAGAAGTTTAACTTAACTGCTCATAAAGGTTCTACTATTTCAACTCGTTTAATCGATTTATTTGCACCAATCGGAAAAGGACAAAGAGGATTGATTGTTGCACAGCCTAAAACTGGTAAAACAGTTCTTTTAAAAGAAGTAGCTAATGCTATTGCTGCTAATCACCCAGAAGCTTATTTAATCATTTTATTGATTGATGAAAGACCTGAGGAGGTTACAGATATGGAACGCAGTGTGAATGCTGAAGTTATTGCTTCTACTTTTGATGAGCCAGCAGAAAGACATGTGAAAATAGCAAATATAGTATTAGAGAAAGCCAAGAGAATGGTTGAGAGTGGTCACGATGTGGTTATTCTTCTAGACTCTATTACACGTTTAGCTCGTGCTTACAATACAGTTTCTCCAGCCTCTGGTAAAGTATTATCTGGTGGTGTTGAGGCCAATGCCTTACAAAAGCCAAAACGTTTCTTCGGAGCTGCTCGTAACATTGAAAAAGGAGGCTCACTATCTATCATTGCTACAGCACTTACAGAAACAGGTTCTAAAATGGATGAAGTGATCTTCGAAGAGTTTAAAGGAACTGGTAATATGGAGCTTCAATTAGATAGAAAAATCTCTAATAAGCGTATTTACCCTGCTATTGATATTGTATCATCAAGCACACGTAGAGAAGACCTATTAATTGATAAAGAAGCTATGCAGCGTATCTGGATTTTAAGAAATCACTTAGCGGATATGAATCCTGTAGAGGCCATCGAATTTGTAAAAGACAAATTAAGATTCACCGATAGCAATGAGGAATTCCTCGTTTCTATGAACGGATAATCTAAATTAAATCATATTTAAGCCGATATTCAGAAATGGATATCGGCTTTTTTTGTGAATTGCTCTCAAATCGTATCTTTGAATTGGAGCGTAGCGGAAATCATGAATTCAAATAAAATAAACAATAAATGAATAAATATTGAGAACAACTCCATGAAGCCGTGTCTTGTTCTAATTCCAGTTGTGAATTGCTCTCAAATCGTATCTTTGAAATATTGAGAACAACATTAATTGCTGATGAATCAAAGGTAAGGATGTTGTGAATTGCTCTCAAATCGTATCTTTGAAATATTGAGAACAACTTTTACCGCTTTTCTTTCATCAATCATATTGTTGTGAATTGCTCTCAAATCGTATCTTTGAAATATTGAGAACAACTATCAACAATGGGGTGTAAATTTGGATTTTGTTGTGAATTGCTCTCAAATCGTATCTTTGAAATATTGAGAACAACTGTTTCTAATTCAATCTCAAATGAACCATCGTTGTGAATTGCTCTCAAATCGTATCTTTGAAATATTGAGAACAACATGACGATTCTAAAACATACCTTGTAAACGGTTGTGAATTGCTCTCAAATCGTATCTTTGAAATATTGAGAACAAC
>JADGDY010000175.1:6477-9654 GCA_016744655.1 Bacteroidales bacterium
GTTGTGAATTGCTCTCAAATCGTATCTTTGAAATATTGAGAACAACGATACACCCAAAGAGGCTTTAAAGGTGCTTGTTGTGAATTGCTCTCAAATCGTATCTTTGAAATATTGAGAACAACACGGCAAAGGTAGGATAGATAAAGAAGCGTGTTGTGAATTGCTCTCAAATCGTATCTTTGAAATATTGAGAACAACAATCCATTGCGAAAAGCAACGTATCATAGCGTTGTGAATTGCTCTCAAATCGTATCTTTGAAATATTGAGAACAACAGCCGAGAGAGTAGATAGCATCTATATATCGTTGTGAATTGCTCTCAAATCGTATCTTTGAAATATTGAGAACAACTTTCTAATCATATAGTAAAATCCATCGTGTGTTGTGAATTGCTCTCAAATCGTATCTTTGAAATATTGAGAACAACGATTTACTATGAAGATGCAGCAATATCAGCGTTGTGAATTGCTCTCAAATCGTATCTTTGAAATATTGAGAACAACGGATTGGCAGAATGGACACCAAGAAAAATCGTTGTGAATTGCTCTCAAATCGTATCTTTGAAATATTGAGTACAACTATGGAGTAAAGTATTATTTCTGGAGAGCGGTTGTGAATTGCTCTCAAATCGTATCTTTGAAATATTGAGAACAACTTCCATAGCAGAATCAAATTTAAATTGCAAGTTGTGAATTGCTCTCAAATCGTATCTTTGAAATATTGAGAACAACTAGTATCGGGCAAGTAATAAGCATCCATGGGTTGTGAATTGCTCTCAAATCGTATCTTTGAAATATTGAGAACAACAGACCCCAAGGTATTATTCTGGTTTTCAATTGTTTAAACTAACTGCTCAGTTTAAAAAAAATGAACTTAAAAACAGGATGTTATATAAGTAGCATCCTGTTTTTTTTATTCTAGAAAAGCTCTAATTGCTGTGGCATATTGGGTTTTTCTTTTTCTTTTTTTCCCATAAACAATTCAATATTACCAAACTGCTTGTCTGTAATATTTAAGATAGCAATATGACCCATTGGTGGTAAAATGGATTTTACTCGCTTTATATGTACTTGAGCGTTTTCTCTACTGGCACAATGGCGCATATAAATAGAAAACTGAAACATGGTGAAACCATCATCAATTAACTGTTTGCGAAATCGTGAAGCATTTTTTCTATCCTTCTTGGTTTCTGTTGGTAAATCGAAAAATACTAAAACCCACATAATTCTGTATTGATTGCAACTGGATAAACGATCCATCTTTATTTTTCATTAGATTAATAATCTCAAGCCTTGAATCTATTGCATAATTGGATATAAAACATTTTTCTTTACACCTGCAAAACATTGAAATAAACTAGCTGTTGTACGTTGCATGGCAATCATTAAAGGGCTCTTTTCTCCATTAATTACGACATCAATAACCGGAATTTGCAGCAGTAATTTCTTAATATCTGGTGTTAATTCCCAGTCTTCGTCATCGCTCATACTGAAACTATAGGATTTAACAACCTCCAAAACTATCTCATCCACATAAGGCCTATAAGGCTCCATAATATCATCGGCTAAAGCATAAGCATTATATTTATTGTGATGATGAATTCCGAACGTTGGGAGTAAACCTGAAGCAACTAAACTTCTAGCAGTTATAGCTCTTAATATGGCATAACCATAATTCAATAAATGATTAGGTTCTGCTTCAAACCTTCCTCTTTTAAAATCATCAATATCTTCAGCAAAAATCCTTGGCCAATAATAAGCTGCTGCTCTTGCCTCATAATTATTGGGGTCACCAGAACGAACGGACTTCTGCCAATATTCCATATTGTTATATTCTACCGGCTCGTCAGCTACCATTAGTAAATGTTTACTTCTTTTGGTATTAATAAGCAGAGTCCGCTGATTTGCTATTTTAGCTCTAATAGTTTGCTGCCACAATTGTTTTTTTAAGGGTAGACTTGCTTTTAATTGTATTTGAAAATGCTCTTGCTGTTGGTAATGACCATCGAGGTTAAGAAACAAACCAATGGGCATATGCTTTTCATCACAACTTATTAAGGCTACATTGTTTTGAAGAAGCTTAGTCATTAGATTCTGAGATATACTCAACCTGAAAGCATCTAATATAACAACCCCAATATCTTCTATAGGCACTTGTGCATCAGGTTTTTCTTTATCTGGGAATTTCACAACCAACTGGTTATTCTTAGTGTGTAAATATGCATCATTACCAAAGTACAAGGTCCTTTTAATCATCTTTATTTTCTATTTAAATGAGACAAATCAATGTATTCTTTAGCCTTATTGATATTAATAAGACTTCCATCTCTTAATTTGAGATAATCTCGAGCAGATGAAAACTCCCAATCCTCTATTTTTGAAACCAATTTAGCTTTAACTGGGTTTTGATGAATATAATCAAAACAAACCTGAGGGTATTGTTTCAAGAAATCACAAGCATTTAATTGAGCACCCAGTTCTGTTTGATAAAAGGAAGGACTAAGGCTATTTGAACAAGATATGCAATTAGCTTTTGTTTTTTGACGAAATAGTGAGCCCGAACGGTCATATCTGTTATTAATAGCTCTTGTGTAGCTGGCTAGCATGATTCCTATTGATTTATTGAAATCGATTTCGGTTTTCATGGTATTGGGAGTGCGACTCTGAGTCGCGCTCCCAATTGCATCGTCTTTAGTTTTAACCTTCACCATAAAATGAAAATGATTTGGCATTAAACAATAAGCCAAAATATCTACATAAGGTAAAACCTGATTCCTCACTTTTCTTAAAAAGAACAAATAATTCTCTCGTTCAAAGAAAATCTTTTGACGATTATTTCCCTGATTATAGATATGATATAGATGTTCTTTTTCGAAATTCATGGATAATACTCTTTATAACCAAATTTGCTTATTGATTTTACAATGAAACTATTTTCCAACCTCTATTTTAAGCTTTTACGGAAATGCCAATGCGATTAATATTTAATTTAACACAAAACTCTTTTATTGATATTTTTTCATCAGTAAATTCAACTTTATTTAACTTTGTATACTCATTTTTATCATAAATACTCTTAGCGACATTAAATAGAATACCATAAAGCCTATTTCCTGTTGAGCTTACTATTTTATAAATTCTTTTTTTCTGAATACTATTTAAATTAGAAACATCAATAC
>JADGDY010000176.1 GCA_016744655.1 Bacteroidales bacterium
AATAGATAAATATACACAGGATAGCATTTGTGAGAAACTAAACTATTGAAACTAAAATCATTTATGAATAAATACACAAAACGAATGACTAAGAAAACCATTTTAATGGCACTTTTTTGTATCACTTTTTTCAGCCTATTTGCACAAAATAAGCATACTATTAGTGGTCGTATAAAAGATGCTGAAACAGGTGAAGACCTAATTGGAGCCACTGTTATGGTCTCCAAAGATTATACTAAAGGAACCATTTCAAACAGCTATGGCTACTATTCAATGACCCTAAACCAAGGGGATTATGTTTTAGAGTTTTCATATATGGGTTACCAAACTTTTCGAAAAACCATTGCATTAAACGAAAATATGCAGCTGGATATTGAATTAGAGGAAAATTCAATGGAATTAAACGAAGTGGAAATAACTGCAGAAAGTGCCGATAGAAATGTGACCAAGAATGAAATGAGTATTACCAAGATTTCAAAAAAGGATATAGAAAGTATTCCTGTTTTATTTGGCGAGAAAGATATTTTGAAAGTTGTTCAATTAACGCCAGGGGTAAAGTCAGCTGGAGAGGGAAATAGTGGTTTTTATGTGAGGGGAGGAGGTGCCGACCAAAATCTAATTCTTTTGGATGAAGCTCCAGTTTATAATGCTTCCCATTTAATGGGGTTTTTCTCTGTTTTTAATTCTGATATCATCAAAGATGCAACGCTTTATAAAGGAGGTATTCCAGCAAAATATGGTGGTCGTGGTTCTTCTGTTTTGGATATCAAAATGAATGATGGAAACAGTAAGAAATTGGGCGTTTCTGGTGGTATTGGTTTGATTTCGTCAAAACTAATGATTGAAGCCCCCATTGTAAAAAATAAAGGCTCATTTGTGGTTTCAGCTAGAAGAACCTACGCCGATTTATTTCTAAAGTTAGCTAAAAATAAAGAGTTAAAAAACAACAAATTGTATTTTTATGATTTGACAGCGAAGGCCAATTATCAAGTTAGTAAAAGAGACCGGATTTATTTATCTGCTTATCTAGGAAGAGATAAATTGGGAATGGGTTCTAGTTTTGGCTTCGACTGGGGAAATAAAACATTAACACTCCGTTGGAATCATATTTTTGGTGAGAAATTGTTTTCAAATACTTCATTTATTTACTCTGATTATAGTTATAAAATAAATATGACAGAAGGAGTCCAAAAGTTTACTCTTACATCACTTATTCGTGATTATAATCTCAAACAAGATTTTACCTATTATTGGAATGATAAAAACACCCTTCAGTTTGGAGCGAATGTGATATACCATAAATTCTTACCAGGTGATTTTAAAGAAGGTGGACAAAAAACACTGACAATAAGTAACAAACATGCCATTGAAAGTGCAATTTACCTGGAAAATAATTATACTGCTACTGAAAGATTATCAATAAACTATGGCTTAAGAATCTCTCATTTTAATTATGTTGGACCCAGTACTAAATATAATTTTGATGATAATGGTACACTCATTTCAAAAGATACAACTATTAAAAAATGGCAATCTATTCAACAGTATACTGGATTTGAACCCAGATTAAATATTAGATATCAATTGAATGAAATTAGTTCTTTAAAAGCATCCTATAATAGAGTTTCACAATATATGCATTTATTGTCCAATTCCACTTCAGGTCAACCAACCGATGCTTGGATTCCAAGTTCTAACAATGTAAAACCGCTTATTGTAAATCAATATGCTATAGGGTATTTTAGAAATTTCCTCTCAAATTCATTGGAGTTTTCTGCCGAAGCTTATTATAAAACCTTCGATAACCAAATAGACTATAAAGATGGGGCTAACCTGTTTTTAAATGAAACAGTGGAAAGTCAATTGGTTTATGGAAAAGGATATGCTTACGGTCTGGAACTTCTATTGAAAAAGACACACGGTAGATTGACTGGTTGGATTGGATATACCTATTCTAGAGCATTTAAGAAAATACCTCAAATTAACCTAGGTTCTTCTTACCCTGCAAAGCAAGACCGCATTCATGATATTTCAATTGTAGCTATGTATAAACTCTCTGATAGAGTGAAGTTGGCAGCCAATTGGGTATATTATACCGGCAATGCCGTAACTTTTCCTTCTGGTAAATATCAAATTGATGACGATGTTGTTCCATATTATACCGAAAGAAATGGATACAGAATGCCCAATTATCATAGGCTTGATATTGGTGTAACATTGGAAGGAAAAAAATACAAAGAATCGATAGACCCTAAAACTGGTGAAAGTATTCAAGTGAAAAAGAGGGTTTTCTCTTCCTGGAATTTTTCATTATACAATGCCTACGGTCGTCAAAATGCCTATTCTATTACTTTTAGGCCAAACGAATCAGACCCAACAAAAACAGAAGCTGTCCAAACTTCTTTATTCCGATTTGTGCCTTCTATTTCTTATAATTTTAAATTTTAATATCATGAAAAAGATTCAATATGTCATCCTAATAATTTTTATTTCAGTACTTTACTCTTGTGAAAAAGTAATCGATGTAGACTTAAATACAGCGAATTCACAATATGTTATTCAAAGTGTATTATATGCCGGAGAACAAGATTTTATTGTAAATATTAGTCAAACAACCAGTTATTTTAGTCCAAGTAAACCAGAGGTGGTGAAAAATGCTAACATTAGTTTAATTGATGATAATGGGCATTCCTATAATTTAGTTTACGAGGATGAGGGAAGCTATTTATTGTCCAGTTTTGAAGCTGAGTCACTAAAAGAATACACTCTAAAAGTAGTTGTTGAAGGTAAACCTTATGAGGCCACCGCTGGAGTTGCCCAATTTGTGCCTATTGATAGTGTGAAAGTAGATACGATGGAAGATGAGTTTGATGGATACGTGGAAACTGGAGTGAGGATTTGGTTTACAAGCTACTCTGATAAAAATAATTACTATCAGATTAAAACTATGATTAATAATCAAATACAAGAGAATAACCATAGAATGCTAATAGGCGAATATGATGCATTTGAAAGCATTAATTCTGCATTTATTCCAATTTACGAATCACCAGAAAATGGTGATATTATTAGTGTGGAACTTATTGCGATCGATAAAAACACTTTTCAGTATTTTAATTCTCTTGATGAATTATCCGAAGGAGGATTAGGATTTGGAGGAGCAAGTCCTGCTAACCCAAAATCGAATTGGTCAAATGGGGCTTTAGGATATTTTGGTACAGGAAATTCTGATTTTATAAGTATAGTTTGGGAAAACAATTCGAAATAAGTTGTTGGTAGTGTTTATAATGTTGTTCAGATAAAAACGGGATTAAGTTCCTTTCGTTTTTCTCAATTTTATTCAATAATTCTTTAAAAAGTAAATAGATGAAAAATATAATTGTATTACTAAGTATCGTTTTAAGTATTGGTTTAGTTTCATGTAAGAAAGATAAAACTTCCACTATCGAAACCCCAAATGTACAAACTGAACAACAAAAAGTATTTAAAGAGTTTTGGGATGTTTATGATAGACATTACCCTTTGTTTTCTCGAAAAAATATTGATTGGCAGGAAGTGTATAATAATTACTATCCACAAATAAGCAAAACTACAAGTGATCAAGAGTTATTCGATATTTTCAATAATATATTTGCTTCAGTATTAGAAGATGGACATTCTAGTATGATGTTTAACAATCAGGAGACAGAATTTGAGCCTGATATGAATGAAGATGTGATGAATATGTTGATGGAAAATACATCTAATTTCATTAACTTGGAAGCAAGCAGTCAATCCAATCCCTATATCTCATACGGAACACTTAATAGCAATCCAGAGATTGGTTATGTTTTATCAAAACAATTTGAGCCTGTTAATGAATCAGATTCTGAATTTTATCAATTTAAAACTATAGTTGATGCAGCATTAGATGCATTAAAAGAAAAAGAAGGAATCATCATAGATATTAGAACAAATGGAGGAGGGCAAGGACCGTTCGCCTACTATTTAGCAGGTAGATTTTTCAGTAGCCAAGAATCCATTTCATTGGTGAGAATGAGAGTGAAAGAGCGCGAAGGAAGTACGGTATCCTCACTAGGGGAGTGGCTTACTCAAGATTTTGAAGGCTATCCTGACCCAAGAGCAGAAGGTGGATATGTAGCAGGTGTTTGGACTGATGATTTCTATATTCAAGCTTCTGGAGAATATCAATTTGTAAAAAAAGTTGCCGTACTAACTTCAAAAGGAACGGCTAGTGCAGCAGAGTATTTTACTGCGGCCATGAAAACACAAAGTCATGTAATGACTATAGGAGAACAAACTTTTGGAATATTTGCAGGTAGCGAACATATTACACTCACTCATGGTGATGACAAATGGATCACACGAATATCTGTACAAGATGTTGAAATGCTTTATAATGGCATATACCAATCTTTTGAAAATGTGGGTATAAATCCCGATTTAGAATCTATTCCTACAGCAGTTCAAGTTAGTGAAGGTTTAGATACACACATTGATGAAGCCATTAAATATATAAAGCAATAATATGAAATATCGACTAATAATGTTCAAGCCCTTTATTGTATTATGCTTAATATTCAATGTAGTTTCTTATGCACAATCAAATGATGAGATGATACAAATTAAGGGACAAAAGTGGGGGTATGCGGTATTAAAGGAAAAGGTAAGTTTTGATAAAATAGATCTAGCAAATTCGCAACTTGTGATTAACCAAAATAATGATGAAGTGTTTATCAAAAGGATGGATACTTATGGTATGAGTTTTTGGGCAATGGAAAAAGTCTCGGATGTTTTTATATTGAAAGTTGGGCAGTGCTATCAAGAAATGTTTGCCCAAAAATCAAGTTTAGATATAGACCTACAGCATCAAATCATTAATACATTATACCATTATGCTGCAACTATACCTGTATTGTCAGTGCACCACGATAAGATTTCAAAAAAGACAGAAGAGGCGCTATTTGCTTTGGAAGTAGGGAATTATAGTGTCTGTGATGTGATTATGATAGACTCCAAACAGCAGACAATGGAAGTTGTAGAACATCTTATACATCATATCTCTGATGTAGGATTATTTTATGTTTTTCCTGAAGAATGGGGCTTTAATAATAAAGAATCTACAGTAGTTAAATCTATGCAGAATGCCATAGAAAAGGGTTACTTCCAAATAAAGGATTACGAAGATTTAAAAGAGATGGATGATGAATTGTATCAAAGAATTCTAGTTCAGGAATATGCCTATTGGATTATCACCACTTATTGGAATATTCAAGAGAAGTATGGCCCAAATGAAAAAGAATGGAGGATTAGAAATAAAAAGGAACTTCTGGAGAAGTTGCCCATCGCATACGAATTAATAGAAACCACTGTTAATAAAATAATGATTGCTCCTTCAGATGATATATTGTCTTCATTTTAAAGATAAAAAGAGGAATCGGAGTCTTGAATTTGTTAGGCTGTAATTGTTGTTGATTTCTATCATTAAAATCGCTGGGATTTTTATTGCAAGGGACTCATAATAAGAACTTGAATACTAGATAAGTTATTGTAAAAATAGGATTTTACAACTCCCATGAGCTAGTAATATGTAGTAATATTAATGTGGCAGCTAGGCAGAATACAATAATGGATATTATTGAGCTTTTCTTGTTATTTTTTGACATTTGTTGTGTTTTTTTGTTTTACATGTTACTTCCTTCGAAATCATATTTCTCAATCGATTGGTTATCGTTAATGCTGCACCAGCAGGGCAAAAAAATCGGCAATAAAACCTTTTCCAGAAGAAAGAACTAAATAAAACAATAGGAAGGATAAACCATAAAAACCCGTAGGCATCTAGGCTAAATAAAGCAGCAAAAGGTTCATAGTTTCCTCTAGAGGTACTTCTAAAATAGACCATGGTCAATATAGATAGTAAAGTAAAAAAGTATAGAACTTTTGTACCATGTTTTTGTATTGTTGGGTGGATTGACAAACTAAAACCACTAATGGAAGATATTAACTCCTGTATAGCGCCAAATGGGCATATCCAAGAACAATATAAATTTTTTCCTGTTATCAGTATGGCGAATAGAGTCAGTCCAACAATCAACCACCATGTTGGATTATCAAAAATGTTTGGAAAATAACCCAGTAGAATTGCAGAAAAATGTGATATGCTAAATGGAAAATTATAAATAAACCCGACTGTTATAAGGCTGGAGAACAAGATGATTCTTCTCAATTTCATTAATTTGAAATGATATCCAAAAAACGATAAGAGAAAGATGATAACAATAATGAATTCTTTTATGGTTAAAGGAATTTCTTTAGACGTTTTTACACTTGGTATTCCAAATATGTGTAAGGAAGTTTGATGGGCACTTTCTCGTACCGCATTTGTAAAGCCAATTGAAGAAACTGTAGCCCCAGAAACAGCATCAATCTGTTTGTTTAATGTAAATTCAGACGAAGCAGAAAGGCTTATAAACTGATTGAAAAAGTGATTTTTCTTAAGCTTTAGCATATACGATGGTGTTTCGCTATGGTCTAATACACGACAATCAATAATTTTGTTATTGCTGTCAATTTCTTGCATTAAAACAAAAGGACCTCCCCATCCCATACCTTTAGAAAAAACTTTGTATTGATAATTATTATTGCTTTGTTTTTTAATCTTATAGGTTAGAGGAGACCTTGAAATGGGTATACATGTATCTAGTTCGGGATAAGCATCAGTTATAAAGGTATTCAAAAGTGCCTTTTCCCGATTTAGCCCTGCTATATAGATAGTAATAAAAGATACTAATCCTATAATTAACAATAAATGATATGGCTTTATAAGACCAAAGTGTTTTTGTTTTTTCATGTCAATTAAAATCAAATTTGCGCTTAATAATTTGCATGAATCATTTATTCAAGCTAAGTAAATTATTTCATTGCCTGTTGAAATTTAAAATTCTCTAAAAGGTGGAAATGGCGTTAATTTTAAGTATAACCTTTATAATTTTTCATTTCCTTTTTTTGATATAAGCTTTGTTGCTATTGAAAAGCAAACTAAGGCCATTCCGCCAAATATTAATAAGCCAACACCTGCTGCCTGATTCTCAAATTCTATGACAGAACTTATGGCCCAAGCTATCGAGAACACCAATAAACTTAGACCAGAGGCTAATAAAAGCCAATTATACCAATAGATAACATACTTGTTTTTGAGTTTTAGAATTTCATAAACTCCAATGGAAGTTAGTGCTCCTAAAATAAAAAATAACAATAATAATAAATCCAAATTCATAATTAAATCCTCCTATTCCAATATGCTTTCATTAATTTTTCACTACCTGCTTTACCATATCCAAAAATCTCGTCAAATGTTCGAGCTAATCTTCTTAAACCTGGGATTTTCGTCACCGATTTTGCTGCATCATGATGCCACATATCTATTTTGTTGTATGGGCAAACTGAAATGCAAACCGCACACTCTCCCCAATTTTCACCCCAAAACGACATGCATTTTTGATGATCATTATACCATTTGTCAACACCCTTCCCATTGCAATCATTTTTAGGTTTATTTTCTGGGTCGGTAGTTTTCACGGCTTTTGAAATTGCTTCACTCGGACAGGCATCTGCACATTTCTGACAAATTTCACAGAACTCCTTAACGCCAAATGTTTTTGGTTTGTCTAGTTCGATATCAAGGTCTGTGTAAACCTTTGCAATTCTAACTCTTGGGCCGTATTCTTCGGTAACTAGTAAGCCCATTCGAGATGATTCACCTAAACCAGCTTGTATTGCAAGAGGAACACTAATTCCTACAGCATTGCCTGCATGCACTGTATTATAGCCTAATCGCCTTATCATATATGCCAACCTCACACTAGTTTCCATCATCTGGGAGTAGCCCATACTAGTGGCAGCTGCCCCAATTGCAGAGGGTTGTGTTTTATAGGCTTCGTAGTCCATCTCAAATCCCAACACAATTACTGATTTGGGTTTAAAATCAAACTTTACTTGTCTAAATGGATTTACATGTTCCTTAATTGGATTTCCGTTAACATCCATTGGTAGATATACTTCTGATTTATATAACCAACGCTCTTCAAATGGTGCTATGCCAACAAGGTCTGCGCCATAAAGTTTTGCTGCCTTTTTAATTGCATATGCCGCATCTTTAGGACTTTCAAACTTGTGTTGCTTTTCGTATTTATTGAATTGCCCGGGGAATGGAACCTGTTGCTTATATAAAGAAATGGGGAGTAAGGAGCCATCTGCTAAAGGCATTGCCGGCCCACTTTCATTCGCTAAAACTCTTGCTAATGCTGAACCGGTCATATTTTCCAATGCAAGTGCACCAGTATCAAGTGCCAAATCTAAATCTGAATGTCCAGGTTTCTGTGCTTTTAAGTGAGGATTGAATTCTTGCGATATAGGGTTATACCCACCTGTTGCAAATACTACATTCATAAAGGCATTTTTCATATTGGGGTTGTCATTGGGCTTCAAAGGAATGACTCCAAAATCTCCTAAAATTGATTTACAGAAAGCAGAATTTGCTTGATCAAAACGTTGCATTTTGGGATCAATGTTGTAAATCTCATCAATAGTCCCATGTTTAGAAACATTGTAGCTGTCTTTTTTCTCTTCTACAGGTTTTGCGATTGTTTTTTGAGGAGATACCATTGTAGCAGTTGTTGCCATGGCTGCGATAGAGCCAAGTTTGAGAGCATCTCGCCTCGAAATCTTTTTGCTGAAGCTGTTTGTTGTGTCCATAATTTTATTTTTATTGAATTAAAAACATACGTGTATGTATGTTTGTGACTAAAAAAATTATTTTTTCAATTGAATTACAAATTTTTGCAGCACATAATTTTTAAATTTCTTTGGATCTTGATTTGAAAAGAAACGCTCTTTATTGGTATAGTAACCCCATATGAAATTATATAAAGCTCTTGTTTCTAGCATAGTATCCAAGTTATTCTTTAACTCTCCAGATTCAATACCTTTTTTAAGTAATGAATGATGACGGTTAAACAATTCAGTAAACAGTTTATCAACTCTTGTTATTATGGGCTGTAATCCTTCTGGTTGTTCTAGCATGAGACCATTGTAGAGTAGGGCAGATTTGTGGTTGATATGAAGTCTTTCCACTAGTAAATAGTTGATTAAAACTGTAATTGTGTTAATTACAGAATCATCATTATCGAATATATCAAAAATCTCCTTCATACTCACATCAAAAGATTCTTTGAATACTTTATCATATAGGTCAAATTTATTCTTGAAATTCCAATAAATGGCACCTCTTGACAAACCAACTTCATCAGCTACATCTTGAAGTTTCGCACCTTTATAAGAAGTTTTGCATAAAACGTCTAATGCTGACTTTATGAGTAGTTTTTTTGTGATATCCGATTTCGAATCCTTCATGCGACAAAAATAACATACATATGTGTATGTTCCAAATTAATTTTGATTTATTTTACAATAACTTAATTACTTAGAGGAAAATCTCAAGCTGTTTTAAATAGGTCAGTGATTTATTTTAAGATTCAAAAAAGCCAGCCAAATCCACATTACCGCCAGAAATCATCAATACTACTTTCTGACCAGCAAAGAGTCCTTTATTCTTTAAAAC
>JADGDY010000177.1 GCA_016744655.1 Bacteroidales bacterium
GACAGTCCCAACTGTATTCTTCATTTCCATTTACATGAACAGAGTGTATATTTGAACAAAACTCACCACAATTAGCTCCATCCCCAAAACCATGACCGGTAACAGTTGTTTTAAAAGTGAACATTTTGGCTTCAGGGAGTAATTCTACAGCTGTATCGATAATTACATTATCAAAATTATTAAGTGACACATTTTTTGAATATAATTTCTTTGTTTCTAAAACATCTCTTGGTGGTGTTCCTTCAACAAAATAGAATTTCATATCTAATAGTTCCTGAAAGTTACCAGCTTTAATATGTACATCATCACCTTGCAATAAATGTTGGAAATCTGTAACATCATAAACCCATGTCCAGCCATCAGCGCCTAAAGAAAGGTTATTTCCATAAGGAGTAATAAACCTGCCAATTTCCCAAGGAATTAGAATTTCTACTCCTGGTTCACTTGTGTTATATTCAATCATTTCTAGTGTTAATTCAACATCAGGCTGAACTAAAGTAGAATCAGTAGCTATCCCATTTTCATCATATTGATAATTATTATAATAAGCTGGATAAATAAATAACTCTTCGTCTACAATTGGAGTAGCTCCAGCAGATTCTTGAATATAAGTAGTTAATTGAGTTTGTCCTTGAGGGAAAGAATCAATTACCAAATTAGTAGTGATTGTATAATCTGAAGCATTGCGATTAAATTTCACTTGTGGTCGTTCTTGTGAACTAGAGAAGTCTTTTACTCTTTGACCATTGAAATCCACAACATCAGGAATACCTTGAACATTGGCATCCTCACTATTCATGACATCAGAAGTTTGTAAACCATCCAACTCGTCGAACTGGTAATACATTTTTAAATACTCATAATCAGGATGAGAAGCATCAATATCTTTATGCATCCAAGCTGCAATAGTTTCCTCCTCTAAAGATTTCGACCAAACCTGAACCTCATCCATTTTTCCATCATAGTATTTTCCTCCTATATTCTTTCCTATTAAAACAGTATCTATAGCTCCTAGAGCCATAAATTTACCTGTTCCAGAGTGCCATTCTTCACCATTTAAAAAGATTTTCATTTGACCTAAAGCGGATTTCTTTGTGAAGGCCCAATGGTTCCATTTGCCACGATATTGCTCTGCATTATCTGCAGCTTTTTCTAGCCTATCGTAATGAGAGGCAGTACCAGCGTCCCAGTAAATTTTTCCATCACTCCAAGGAAGATGTATATTCAGAATTCGTTTGCCATTGGCATCTTTTGCTTCAAACACACCATCGTTTTGAGGTTGCTCAGGACCGCCATATAACCAAAATGAAATAGTTACTTCTTCTTCTAAATCTGCCAAATTATCAGCAGGAGCATCTACTAAATCAGGACCATTGAAATTAAAGCAATTATCGTCGTGAGATGAAAGCAAGGTACAATCCCAAGTTAATGTTGAGCCTTTTATGGTTGTTGCTGTATTTCCATTTGGTGATGCAAAATTGATGTCAACCACCAAATTAGAACTTCCATTCCAAGTGAAAAATTCGGTAAAGTCAAAATTAACCCAACCCGTTTCTGTAATTTCTGTATTCTTGGCATAAACAGTAGTAAAATCGACATCTTTAACATATTCACTCAGTTCAGAATCAGCAGTAGCTTTAATTCTAATATTTACTCTTTGCATAGCATCACCTATGCTGTTTACATTAAACTGCATTCCTGTTATTTCTCCACTGGTAAGACCAGAAGTAGTTAACTCATCTGCACGGAATAAATAAAACGCTCTAGAATCAGATTCTGCAGCATTAAATGGGTGAGAAAAACTTGAAGCATCAGAACCAATTTCATATTCTGATTGAGAAGAATTATCAAATTCGATGTTATCTTCAAATCTGGATTGATATTTCCAAGAAACATCAGTCATATAGTTAAAATAATCTGGAGTTTGACCTTTGTATCCTCCAACTATATAACTTGGATGGTAACCGATACCGGTATGCTCCATCACTTTTAAATAAGACAGATAATCCCACTCCCCACAAGCCGGACTTTGAGAGTTGTCACATTTTAAATTGTAATGGATAAAAACTTTAGAGAATTCTTTGTCATCAACAGCAGAAAAATCAAAATATCCTTCACGAGGAGCCAACCAGCCAGAGCCAGGAGGGAAGCCCTCGTATTCTATGGTTTGTACCATAATTGTATCTCCAGGGCCAGCCATGGTTTGGAAGCCTAGAAGCACTGAAAAAATGATTAATAAAATAGAGTTAGTGTGTTTCATAACATTAATTTGTTGTGATTTGATTAGATTATTAAATAGAGTACTCAAATATAGAATAATATTCTTACTATATATTGTTCATCAGTTCAAAAACGCGGTACTTTGTAACCTAATTGCACATTTAGTATCTAAATATTAAAATTACGATATGAATTTTCTTGGAAATCTTATTTGGCTGATTTTTGGAGGCTTGCTTGTCGCCATACAGTATTTTGTTTCTTCGCTACTAATGATGATTACTATTATTGGAATTCCTTTTGGAATTCAGACTATGAAACTTGGAGTTTTAGCTCTTTGGCCATTTGGAAGTGATGTGAGAAGTACTCCTGCAGCTGGCGGTTGTTTATACACTCTTTTCAATATTATTTGGATATTTATTGGAGGAATTTGGATTGCGCTAACTCATTTGTGTTTTGGAATATTATTAGCCATAACTATTATTGGAATTCCTTTTGCTCGTCAACATTTTAAGATGGCGGGCTTAGCTTTGACACCTTTCGGAAAAGAGATTGTATAATTTATACTTTTCAGAAAAGTCCAATTTTTTCGTTACGCTTGCACTGAAAACAAACATTTACAAAAGTAAACTTTTTGTTTTCAGTACTTCACAAGCCTCAAACTTGAACAGTTCTGAATAAGTACAACAAAAAAACTTGTACAGCTTTCATTTAAAGACGATACTCTTCAATTTCATATTCCAATTATATACTTCCACAAACCCTATTAAATAAAGAAATACTCGCAAATGTCGGGTGAATGTCGGGTTTAATTGCTAACTTGGTCGGGTGATTTGGGGATACATTTGTCCTTAAAAAACGATATGGAAATGATAGGACAGAAAATCAAAGAATTAAGATTATTAAAAGGCTATACTCAAGAAGATTTGGCTGACAAAACAAAATTGAGTGTTCGTACCATTCAGAGGATAGAAAATGGAGAAGTAGATCCTAGGACTTACACATTAAATCTTTTAGCAGAAGCATTAGATGTAGCATTGGAAGAGTTTACGAGCGAAATAGTAGAGAAAGAAAAACTGGAAGCAGCCCCAGTTGATAATACCCAATGGTTGGCTTTATTACATTTAAGCGGACTGTTTGTTATGATATTCCCTCCTCTAATTTTATTCATATGGAAAAAGCCTGAAGTTCCTGAAATGCAAAGTCATTTTAAAGATGTAATGAATTTTCAGTTGAGTTTACTCATCTATTTATTAGGTTCTTTGGTTTTGGTAATGGCTGTGATTGGTGTAATATTATTACCACTCTTAGGTTTGTTTAGTACAGCGATAATCATCCTAAATACTATTAAGGTTATGAATGGGGAAGCTTATAAATATCCTCTCACTATTAATTTTTTGAAGTAAAAACCACAAACGATCATTCAGTTTTCTTTTATGGTGCTCTGAAAATAATATCCGATATTTGCCAGCAAAATAATTGAATGAATATTCTCCTTATTAATCATTATGCAGGTTCCCCGGAAATGGGAATGGAATTTCGACCATACTTTATGGCCAAAGAATGGATCTCCATGGGGCATGAGGTTACGATTTTGGTTTCCGACCAATCGCACATTAGGGCCAATAACCCGCAGATAAGGAAAGATTTTGAGGAGCTTAATTTAGATGGAATTCGGTATGTTTGGGTAAAAACAAGGTCATACGAGGGGAATGGAGCTAAACGAGTACTGAATATTTTTGACTTTGTGAGGAAGGTATATTTCCATTCAAAACAAATTGCTAAACAATACCAACCAGACGTAGTTATTGCCAGTTCTACCTATACATCTGATAATTATGCAGCCAGAAAAATTGCAAAACTAGCCAATGCTAAATATGTTTACGAAGTTCATGACCTTTGGCCTCTGTCGCCAATAGAATTAGGAGGAATATCGAGGAAGCATCCATTTATTATGGCTATGCAACATGCTGAAGACTTTGCCTACAAACATGCGGACATCATTATCTCCATGCTTCCTAAAACTCAAAACTATATGAGTTCGAGAGGGTTGAATTTAGAGAAATGGCATTATGTTCCTAATGGTTTTTCCATGCAAAACTGGAAAGAGAAACAAGCTGTAAATTCGAATACCAAAACTAAAATTGAGTTGACAAAAACTCGTTTCACTAAAATACTAGCCTACACCGGAACTTTAGGTTTAGCAAATGCTTTAGATACTTTATTAGATGCTGCTCATCAAATAGACTCCTCAGTAGCAGTTGTAATAATAGGCAAAGGACCAGAGAAAGAAAGGTTGCAGAAAAGAATAGAAACTGAAAAACTTTCTAATTGTTTTATATTGGATAGTGTGACTAAAAATGAAATCCCAGAATTGTTATCACTATTCGATTTTCTATTTATTGGATTAAAGTATCAACCGTTATTTAGGTTTGGAATTAGCCCTAATAAAATGATAGATTATATGATGGCAGCAAGACCAGTGATTCAATCGATAGATGCAGGAAACAATATGGTAGAGGAAGCCAAATGTGGGATCAGTATTGAACCTGAAAATTCAGAAGCTATAGTTAAAGCGGTTCGGAAATTAATTCAAATGCCTGATTCAGAAATAAAAGATATGGGTAAGAATGGTAGGAAATTCGCAGAGCAGCATCATGATTACAAATACCTTGCTAAGAAATTCATCGACATTATTTCAGATTAATCATCTGCTTTTCCTTTCATTAAAACGAAGAATATAAAGCTATTAAAAAAGGTAAAGAACATTACCCCAGCTTGTCTTTCAAGCATGCTTTCTACCAGAATATTAAAGGAAATAATAACCGCTAAACCCAAATAGAGCAGATTCCTCTCTCTAAACCCTGAAATAAACGGAAAAATTACAATTGACAATAAAATCAAAAGCCCAAGACTACCCAATGCTATTGCAGTTTGCAAATATTGAGAATGGGCGTTATAAGTCATCTCACCATCTTTTATAAACCCTTCAGTTTTAAGTTCTTGATTATAAACCTCTTCTACATCTCCAGTACCAGCTCCAATAATTGGTTTCTTGGCAATGGTTTTGAAAGCAATTTTCCAGAGACTTAAGCGTGCGGCTGTAGATTCCTTACTATTTTCGACTTGTTCATTTTGTTCTAATGATTGTGTAGCAGAATCAAAACGATCAGAACTATTGGGCACAATAAATAATGCAGCCAAAAATATCACAATAAAGCTAACTAATATTGTTACTCCTTTTTTAATATCTTTCCTAAAGAAAGCTACATCAAAAATGGTCAACAAAACCAAAAAAACGGAAGTCAAAATAGCTGCTTTTGATTGCACCAAAAACAATATAATAACAAACCATGGCAATAAAGTCAACTGTAAAATCCTGTTACTTTTCCCCATGGATTCCTTCTCCTTAATCCATTGATTTAATATGATTAATATGCCCATATTGACATACAAACCATAATAAGAAGGATGTTGAAAAAATACAAACTTGGTATAATAAAATACACTAGAATCGGAATGACTTTGATAGCTCAGAACCGCATTTAGAAAACAAAACAAGGTGCTACCAAACAATATAAAAACATAAGAGTTTAATATCTTTCTAATGTCTTTACCATCAAATAAATCACTTGGAAATATGCCGTAAGTTAATGGGAATAATAGAAAGGAAGTTTTTAGCATCACATCGAGCCAACCATCATCCTTATTGTTGGTATAGATCATGCCCAAGAGGTATACAAAAAATAAGGAGCTAAATAAAAGAATGTAGATTTTGTTTTTATTCAGGTTAATAAGACTTTGTTTGCCTCCATTGAAAGACAAAACAGCAATAAAAGTAAGAATTGCTATAGGTGGTAACAAATGCCAGAAAGGAGAAATACTCAGCAATAAAAAACCTAAAATCAAAAATATGATGAGGTTTTTATATATCGATATTCTTTGCAAATCTTTCATTGAATTATAATTATTTCAAGGTCTTTTTTAAAATAGTAATATCAATCCAGCCCTTTAAAAAGCCTAATCCATAACTCATTTGTATAATTGGAAACAGAAATAATAATACTGTTGTTAATCGCGCTTTATCCTTTGCAATTCCAATCCCAAAAGACTCCCAAATATCAGCAAAAAGATAAATCATGGCTCCAAAAAGGAAAAGGAATAACATTAATGGATTAATAGGGGAAGCTGTTCCTGTGATAAGAAAAAACATTAAGCCAATGGATGGAGCCACTTGCCTTAAACTAGCGGACACTCCTAATTTGGCATTTACATAAGGCTTATAATAGGCTTGGTTCTGGAAAAAATGAATGATTTGAGTTAGGGTAATAGGAGAATTATAAGCTATTTCTAAAGACGGAATTAAATACATTTTCCCACCTTTTGCTTCAATTCTTCCATTTAAATCATCCTCGGAAAGGTAGGGTAATCTCTCATCAAAAAGTCCCCAATTGTCAAAAACAGATTTTTTATATACTCCTGTATGCAGGGCCGAGAATTCTCTATTTTGTTCAGCAATTAATCTATATTGCGTATTTCCAACAACAAAGAAACTCATTAAAGAAGCAGCTATTGATTCTGCAATTAATGTTGAATTTGTGGCTTTAGGAACAAGTACTCCTGCTAATTTATCAGCATCATATTCATTGGCATACTTCACCATATCTACTAAATATGTTGATGGGTATAGTGCTCTAGTTTCTAATATGAATAACAGGTCGCCAGAGGATTCTTTAACTCCTTGGTTATAATCAGAAACCAGATTGTTATGCAAGCTAGTAACATCTTTTACAATTGGGAAGCGGTTTTTTAGTTTTGAAATCATTTCCGCTTTATCCTCATTAGCTTTAGGAGAAATCAATATGACTTCTTCATAAATTTGGGATTTTTGAAAAGCTATTAAACACGAAAGAAAATCCTCTGCCTTGTATAAAGAGGATTTTAAAGAAATGATTAGGCTAATTTTTTTTATCATAGTATTATTTTATGCCCTCCACGAACTCTTCGATGAGCTTTGGAAATATTCCTCTTTGCTCTATTTGCTTTCTATTAAACCTAATGATCGACAATTTATTTTTATGAAGTTTCTTAATTAAAGCTAAATCTATTTCTTTTTTAACCAAGACTCCATTTTCGCCATCTTTCACCCATTCATTGTTGGCAGGAATATCAGATAGGATAGGAATACAACCATAGGCCAATGCTTCTAATAAACTCACACTTGTTGAATCGGAGGAAGGTAAAGAGAAATAAAAACTACTTTGGGCATAGACTTTTGCTTGTTCATCAGAACTCAAGAAACCCACAAACTCAACCTTCTTGTCCAAACCTAATTCAATAACCAATTCTTTTAACATGGGCTTATTCTCACCATCATTACTGACAATTAACCTTGCTTCAGAATCCTCAATAGATATTGTTTTAAATGCCTTTAATACCTCATCAATATTGTAATTTGGAGACAGTGCTCTATTAGAAAAGTAGAGTTTATCGTCCTTCTCGTATTCATTAACCTTTGGCATTTCTCCCAATCCGAAAGTAAAAGTCATAACAGGTTTATTCTTAATTTTCTGTATCACTTTACTCATATAATTGGAATCAGAAGTAATATAATCAGCTTTGGAAAGCACAAACTTCATGATATTAAAAAATACCGTATTTCTAAAAGGGAAAACCAATACATCAGTTCCCCAAGCGGAGGCAACAAATTTGAACTTTGAATAACCAAACTGCTTTATCAATGCTATCAAAAAACCATGACTACTGATATAATGAGCATTTACAATATCTGGTTTAATTGCCTTAATGAGTTTGTTAAGCGTAAATATCTTTTTTAGATACTCAACAGTATTTCCTTCAGAGTTCACAGTAACATGTAAAGATTTCCTTTTCTCATCTGGGAGTATTTTAGCTAGACTTTCCGAAAATTGGGTAGATGATATCATATAAACATCGAAATGCTTTATTAGTTCTTTCACCCACTTTAAAGTATGAGGACTATTACCATCCCCAAACAGAAGATATTTCGTTTGTTTTTCCATCTTACTATTCATTTGCCCACTCTTGATAATAGGCTTTTAATTCAGGGTGTTGATTTAAAACCTTTTCATCCAATTTTTGTGTATTCCCAATAACCTTTCCAGGATTACCTATGACAATAGAAAAATCAGGATACTTGCCATTCAAATAGCTATATCCTCCTATTAAGCAACCTTTACCAATTGTTGTATTAGGCATAATTGTAGTATATGGCCCAACAAAAGTATATTTCCCAATTTTAACTTGACCTTTTACATACCCTATGGGATCTTTAGTCTCTGAATATTTCGCTCCATAATATCGAATGGAGTTATGACTTGAATGAGAAACTACTGTACAAAATGCCCCCAGTTGGACACCTTCTCCTATTTCAACTCCATTATTGGCTTCAATAAAACCATGATGCCCGATATAGCAATGATTACTGATTTTAAGATTTTTTTTTCCATCTAAAAAAGTAGAAGAACTGATTCTGACATTTTCACATCTTTCACCCTGAAAATTACGTCTATAATAGATCATCATAGGACGGGCCTGTCTAGCAAACAAGCGCAAACAAATCCTTTTTACAGCATTAAAAATATTTTTCATGATTGCTTTATTAAAAGTGTTCTATCATTTTTCTTAATCAAGAAATAAATCCATAGAATAAAAATACCCCAAATTATCATTTGCAACAAAGTTAATAGCTTAAATGTTGTGGCAACATCCCAACTTAAATTCCCACCTATAACGACAGCACCTACCAATAATAAGTTGGCTAAAGTTCCAAATAAGAAACTTGTATTCAATCTGTCAAAAACCACAGGAACCATCACCAATGGACCTGTAATGAACTTCAGCCATATCCACGGAGCAAGAATAGCAGCAAAGATTCCAGCTGTTTTAAAATTATCACCCAAATAAAGGCCGAATATTTCTTCACCAAATATCATCAGTGTTACAAAAATAGGGAGCCCAATAATAAATAATAAGGCCAATATCTTTTTAAAGAAATCCATCATGTATTCATTATCAGATTTCATTATTGAAATTTTCCTGAAGAAAACTTGTCCAATTACTCCTCCAATTAAAATGGAAGGAGCCAAAAGTATTTTATAGGTTCTTCCATAATATCCTGTAGTATCATCGCCAAAATAATAACTAATTAAAAATACTAATGCACTTAAGAAGAACATATCGGTAAAGGCATGAAGGCTATTGGTGGTTGGAAATTTCTTGTATTTTTTGGCT
Organism: Bacteroidales bacterium; assembly: GCA_016744655.1. Classification (GTDB taxonomy): domain Bacteria; phylum Bacteroidota; class Bacteroidia; order Bacteroidales; family UBA12170; genus UBA12170. The sequence goes on from JADGDY010000177.1 coordinate 9,490, forward strand.
AAAGATATCATTTCTGGCTTATTTACTTCTTTTACCAGTTTCTTGTCTTTTCGTAAGAATGGTATTATTACAGCAATTGTGGATGCCAGTTGTCCACTCAAATAGGCAATTATTAATCCA
>JADGDY010000178.1 GCA_016744655.1 Bacteroidales bacterium
AGTGTCAGAAAGAAAATGGACTTTATGAATAAATTAAAAGACTATGCCAGAAGTCTTAAATAATGAGGCTTAGATCTATTTGGTGTTAACAAGTCGATGTTAAAATCCAATTATTTTGAGATATTATTTTATTGATAAATTATTATCTTTGAAAAAAAGAAAGCACCTAAAACAAATTATATCATGAAAAAAATACTAGTAATAGAGGATACAGAAAATGTTAGAGAGAACATTATTGAAATTTTAGAAACTGAGGATTATGAAGTTCATGGTGCCGAGAATGGAAGAATCGGTTTAGAAGTTGCTGCTAACATACAGCCAGACTTGGTATTATGTGATATTATGATGCCAGAAATGGATGGTTACGAAACGTTAAAATTAATGCGTGAAAATGTAGCTACATCTACTACTCCATTTATTTTTCTTACAGCAAAAAACACCCGTCAGGATCAGAGAGCAGGAATGGAATTAGGTGCCGACGATTATATTCCGAAACCATTTACCATGGACGAATTGCTTGGAGCAGTTTCTATGAGGTTAAAAAGATCTGAAGAGTTTATTCAAAAATCTGAAGAAAAACTCAATGAGCTTACTAAAAACATGGGTACCCCAATAACTGAAGTTATTAATGAACCTCTGAAAGCTATTGTTGGATTCTCTAAGATGCTTATGACTGAATACTCCAATATGGAGAAATTTGAAATGGCTGAATTTAACCAGTTAATTTATAAAGCTGGTATGAAATTGAATAGTATTGTGGGCAAATCATTTTTATATTATCAATTAGAGGCTTTGGCTCTAGACAAGATTAGGATGGCTGAAAAGCTGAAAGAATCTTCTATGAATATCAAAACACTTTCAGAAAATAGGGTTGCTGAAGTTGCCAATGATATGAGAAGGACTAATGATATCATCATTAGTTTAGAGGATGCAAATCTTCATGTTCCATCTGAATATTTCTTGGCTGTAATTACAGAGATTGTTGAGAATGCCCTTCTCTATTCTCCAAAAAGAACTGCAGTTAGAGTTATTGGCGGTAAAGATGGTGACCAATATATTATTACTGTTAGAGACGAAGGCTTAGGTATGACTCAAGAACAGATTACAAATATTGGCGCTTATCAGAAATTCCAGGATGATCTAGAAGGCAAATCTGGTGTTGGTTTAGGACTTAACAATAGTAAAAAAGTGGTTGAACTATTCGGTGGTAGTTTCTTAATTAAATCGAGTTTAGGAATGGATACTACTGTTAGATTTAGCTTTCCAATTTCAAAATAAAATATATCAAGATATTATAAAGGCTGTCCAAGAATACTTGGACAGCCTTTATTTTTTTAAATTTATTACGAGCTCTATTCAGCTTGATTTTCTCTAACCATAACTGTATATCCCCAAGGACCCATCTCAAAAGCTATCCCTGCTTTATTGATCTTTACATTTGACTTCAGGCTACTTTTTAAATCAGTAATTGAATTTTGAGTTGGAGTAACTATTTGCTTATCATTGCTCATGTTTATCATTACAAATACTTCGGCATCTTCACCTTTTCTAGAGTACAAGAATACATTTTCATTATCAGTCTCAAATATATTTAATTCTCCACCATAGGCACCATTCCATAATGCTTGATAGTTATGTTTCATGCCAATAAGCATACTATAGAATTTCACTTTTGAATAATCTTTCCATTCTATTACATCTTTTTCGAAAAACTCTAGTCTTTTAGCATTTGCTGCCTCTTGGCCAGAATAAATCAAAGGCATGTCGTGAAGTGTAAAAGTCATTACTGCCATAGCATCTGCTGCGGCACCTAATCTTTCGTTTATAGTACCATTCCAAGAATTCTCATCATGGTTAGTAATGAAATACATTTTATAAGCGCGCTCTGGTGTATTTTCATTCTCTTTCTTGAAATACTCGACTAACTCATTTCTTCCTTTTTCACCTTTTGCAAGTCCATTCATAATATGATGAAACTCCCAACCATAATTCATATCGAAGGCATATTCTAATAAATCAGACTCCTCAGATTCCGCCAACATAAAAACTGGCTTAATTTTTTCAATTTGTTTTCTGGCATCTACCCAAAAATCAGTAGGTACTTCTGAAGCCACATCACAACGATATCCATCAATATCAGCCTCTCTCACCCAAAATTCTAAAGCATCAATCATTTCGGCTCTCATCTCCATATTACTATACTCTAATGAGACTACATCTGTCCAGTCATAAGGACCAAACATTTCGCCATCTTCATTTAGCTCATAATATTCAGGATTAGTTTCCATCCAATGGTGATCCCAAGCTGTGTGATTTGCTACCCAATCTATTAAAACATACATATCATTTTCGTGGGCTAGCTTTACTAGATTTTTAAAATCTTCCATATTACCAAACTCTGGATTAACAGCTTTATAATCTGATATGGAGTAATAAGAACCTAAACTTCCTTTGCCATTTTCTTTTCCGATGGGATGAATAGGCATAAACCAAAGAATATCAACTCCCATATTTTTCAATCTAGGCAATTGCTCTGCAAAAGCATTAAATGTTCCTTCTTCGGTATATTGACGAACATTAACTTCATAAATATTAGCATTTTTAGTCCACTCTAATGGAAGGTTCTCCACTTTAGGGGCAATTGCAGTTGCTTCGTCTTTTGTTTCATCTTGTTGTGGAACTTCATTATTACAGCTTACAAAAATAAGCAAGCCAAATGCTCCAATTAAACTTAAAATTTTCTTTTTCATGTGTTTTTTGTATTAAATTTTTCGATTTAAATATTCTGAATAGTCTTTTACCTTAATATCATATTCTTCATGAAATATAGGTGATGTGATCACAAAATCAGCAGTTGTTCTATTCATTGCTGTAACCACATTATATAGTACTGTTAATCTTAGCAACGCTTTTACATCTACATCGTGAGGCTGTGCAGCCATAGGATCCCAAAAGAAGATTACGATATCTATTTTACCTTCGGCAATCAAGGCACCCAATTGCTGATCACCACCTAATGGTCCCGACAGTAAACGATGAACATCAAGTGGATGCCCGTTAACATTCCTATTTAACTCATCTTCTACCAATTTACCTGTAGTACCAGTACAAGTAATCAAGTGTTTTCTCAATTTCATTTTGTTAAAAGTCACCCATTCTAAGAGATCTTTTTTTCTATTATCGTGAGCTACAAGAGCAATTCTTTTTAATGTTTTCATGTTTTTTTACTTTATGAGATAAGAACTTATTTTATAACTTTAATACTAAAAGCGTTCTTTCTCCAAGGCATATTTATTATTAAGGTGTGAGTTTCGGAGTTATATTTAGCATCCACATCTTTTACAGCAGGTTTCTGTAAAATATTATACATAAATTGTTCTTTTCCATCTATTTCCAATGATTCTGGAAATTCATTCAATCCATGAATAACAAACTCTATTCTCCTTTTCCCTTTATGATATTTAAATACGGTTTCTTCTTTCTTAACAGAAATAACTATTTCTTTACTCATATTAACCGAGCGAAAATTATTGATTTGAAACTGATTATTCTCGAGATTTAAAGCATTTTCGCCATCATCTTCAAATAAACTATAAGTAGATATCTGATCGCTTTCAGCTGGATAATAATGCATTATTAATTTTTGATCGGGATAATCATCAGTAGTTTGGTAATCATTTAGCATTGGAATAAATGCTCCCGCTTTAACAAAAACAGGAATATTTTCTAGAGTAACTGGGAAGTCGATTAATTCGTTGGTTTGCAATTGTTCACCAGAGTAAAAATCATACCATACACCTTCAGGTAGTATGATATCCTTTTTAGATACTCCAGGTTCAATAACTGGAACAACCACTAACTGATCTCCATAATAATACGCCACAGAATACTCTTCTAATGATGGATCATCATGATAGTAAAACAAAGGTTTCACTATTGGTTTTCCCTTAGTAGTGTTTTCATAGGAGGCATTATAAATATAAGGCATTAACCTATATCTAAGTTTAATTGAAGCTCTAACTATGCGTTGAGTCTCCTCAGAAAAGAAAATGGGTTCAGATGGAACACCAGATCCATGAGGACGAAAAACAGGATTAAACACTCCCATTTGCAACCACCTGGTATAAAGCTCTTCGTCTTTCTCTCCTAGAGCAAAACCGCCCAAGTCACTTGAGATATAACCTAAGCCACATAAACTCATATTGAGCATTAGAGGAATTTGAGCTTGAAAACCACTCCAAGATCTAGATACATCGCCAGACCATGGGAAAATTGAATACCTTTGGCTTCCTGTTGCCCCAGATCTATTTAGATGAAATAATCTGGTTTCAGGATAGTGTTCTACATACTTATTAAACACCATTGCTTCCCATTCATGAGCATACATATTATGAACTTCAAATGCTTTCCCATTAATATGAAACATATCTTCAGGATGAGTTTCGGGCTCTCCTAAATCGCCCCACCATCCTGCTATACCAATTTCTATTTGCTTTTGATATTGTTCCCAAAACCAATTTTTTGTACTGGTTTTAAACATATCCATTAGAGCTGCCCTCCCAAAATAAAAATCATTCATTACATAAGTTTCACCATTTTCTTTAGTCGCAAATAATTGGCTTGTATCTCCATGAGTAAACCAATAGCTTGTATCAATTACAAAGGGTTCGGTGATTAAAATGGTTTTCACCCCTTTCTTCTTGAGATTTTTAATCATTTTCTCAGGTTGCGGCCAGTTTTTCTCATACCACTTAAGGTTACCTAATCCACCCATAATACTATCACCAAACCAATAAAAATCGATAATAACAGCATCCATTGGGAAATCGTTCTCAATCATCTCGTCTACAATCCCTTCTAATTCGGCTTGTGTTCTATAGGCCATCCTCGATTGCAAATTACCAAGAGCCCAACGAGGAGGTAACGACTGACGCCCAACTAACTGAGTAAATGAAGAGCTTATTTGGCTATGTGTTTTTCCAGCCACAATAAAATACTTCATTTCACCTCCAATTGCTCCAAATTCTAAAATATCATTTTCTTTCTCTCCTATATCAAAGTATCCTTTCTGGGGATTGTCAACAAAAAGCAAATATTTTCTATTTGAAAGAAGGACAGGCAAACTGTAATTGAGATGACGAGCATTTAGTCCATAGTTATAATCTGGTCGGTTAAACAAATCCAATCTGTAGCCCCTTCTATTCATCGGTACAGCTCTTTCTCCTGTTCCATATATTCTTTCATTTTCGGAAAGCTTAAATCTTACGCCTGTACTATTATCCTTCTCAAAAAAGCCTAAGTCTTCTTCTAAAAGAAGCTCATTGTTAAAAGAATAACTTATCATTAGTGGCTCTTTCTGAATCTTCAAACTCAAATCACCATTGGTCCAAATGATATCTTTTTCGCTATTCTTCAATTCTGGCATATATGTGTTTGGTTCCATGATAACAGAAATAGAAGTATCCATAATTTGAATATTCTCTGGAACAAAACTTACTTTGATGATATCTTCAGTATAAAATTGAAATTTATAATCGCCATTAGAAGTCAACACTAATAAGTGATTATCTTTTAATTGATGACCTTGATAAGTTCTGCTTTCGTATTTTAAAGGATCGGTTACCGGAGCCTTAGGCTGAAATCCATTTAGAGGTATTAAAAAATCAAATTCCTCTTTAGTTTTCGCGACTAATTCACCTTTTGCATCTCTAAAAACTAAAGCCAATTGCTGAACCTCAATATCGGAACCTACCTGAAATCGTTCTGACCAATTGATTACAATTCGATATTTGTCTCCTCCTAAGCTTTCCATTTTTAAACTAGGATCAGGCTTGCCCCAATCACCAAAAACAAATTTCCAGTCAGATTCAGATTGAGAGTTAGAGGTAATTAATCCCGCATGAAAGTAAATATCATCGGAACTTCCAAATAATGCTTTATTTCCTTTTCCAGCATCAAATACTATTTCAAATTCTTCGTTGAAATTTGGCTTAGGGGGATTCGTCGTAATCTGGCCATTTATTGTACATAGTACAACAAACAACATCAGAAGAGTTAAAAAATTCTTCTTCATATTTTTACTTATTAAATTGGTTGGTTCGTAAATGGTTAAGCATCAACAAAATTGATACTTATTGCAAAATTAAAAAAACAAATGACATCATCTGATTATTATTTACTTTTGAATATGGAATATTTAATCCTTTTCATCACAGGAATTATTGGTGGATTAATAGCTGGAACCTTAGGACTTGGAGGAGGAATCTTCTATATTATCATCTTACCAACAGTAATGATTTGGTATGGAATTCCTGCAAGTGAATCGGCGACATTTGTTGTAGCCAATTCTCTATTTGGAATAGCTATGGCTTCGGGTACATCTGCATTTTCATCCTTTAAAAAGATAAAGAAATATTTAAAGGAAAGTATGGTTTTAGGAATTCCTGCAATAATCATATCTCTATTAAGCACCCATTATATTGTTCATAGCAATTGGTTTTCTCAAAAGATGTTCAATGGCTTTGTAATATTCCTTATGTTATTCATTCTTATTCAAATGATATTAAAAACAAAGAACTCCTTAAACCAAAAGGAAGAATTTGCTCAAATTCCATTATGGCCAGGTATTTTTAGTGGAGGAACTGCAGGGTTTGTTTCGGCTTTAAGTGGACTTGGTGGAGGAATTATTATCATTCCAATTTTACAGATAAAATTTAAGCAGGATATTCAAAAAGCTAAATTCATTTCGTTAATCATTATATTCCTTTCATCTTTTCTATTAAGTGTGCAGAATTTACTAACTGAAGCAAAATTCAAAACGGAAGAATTATCCCAGATTGGCTATATTTTACCAAGCGTTGTAATTCCGATCGTTCTAGGTGTTTTTATAGGTGGACCATTGGGAATTAAGTGGAGTAATAAAATGCCAGACAAATCTTTAAATATATTATTTATAGTATTTATCTTAATTATTCTGATTGAAAAATCAGTGTATTTCATTTAAATAAATGCAGCTTTGGGTTTTTTACCTTTTTCGATAATCTCTAAATTGAAAACATCCTCGTAAAGTGCTTTCAGCATACGAGCAGATTTCATCCAACTATATTTATCGACTTGCTTATATCCCAACTCTATTAAGTCGTCCCTATCTTTTGAGTCTACAGAATATTTGGTTAAACCTTCTGCTATTGAATCAGGGTCAAAAGGATCGACATAACAAGCTCCTTCACCTGCAATTTCAGGCATACAAGAAATATTGGAAGTGATTACCGGAGTTCCCATGACCATTCCTTCTAAAATTGGTATTCCAAATGATTCACGAATACTAGTGTAAATGAACAATTGACTATTTCTATATATAGATGGAATCTCCCAATTACTTACGTAGCCAATAAACTTTAAATACTCTTTATACTTGGAATTAGCAGAATTCAAAAACAGGAATAAATCTCCTGGAGAATGGTCAGCCAAAACCAGAGGAATCTTTTCTTCATTATTGTCTAAAAAAGTATAATAAGCCTTTAGAATATTTGTTAGGTTTTTTTTGGGACTTGTATTTCCCAAGCAAAAGAAATATTTATCAGGAAGCTTATATTTATCTCTAACCTCTTCGAAATTTATGTGTCTACTTCTTACAAAAGCCTCACCATAACTGTTATAGATAACACGAAGCTTCCCCCTAAGGTCAGGGTATTTTTGAATGATGGTACTTCTTTCTGTGTTACTAACCGTAATTATTCTTTTTGATTGCTTTAATATCCTAGGTACTACCCATCGTCTATAGAAGTTCCCTATTAGTTGATACAAAGTTGATTTATAAGATATAAACTTAAAGTTTTCCAAATAAATAATATCATGCAAAGTAAGCACCAATGGCACATTGATAAACATCGGTGCAGTATTACTAGTACAATGTAAAATATCTACTCTATGTTTAAGTACAGCTCTTGGTAAAGTAAATTGTTCCCAAAGGTGATAAGGTCGTTTTTTTAATCGAATGATATGGAAGTTTCTTGTAGGCTCAAACCAGGTGTCGTCATCACCATCTTTAACAAAAATAAAATACTCATTTTCACTATCAAGAAGCTGAAGGGCTTTGATGAGTTCCATAGCAACGATATCCATGCCATGTTTCTCCTTTCTAAATAATCTTTGACCCTCAATTCCTATTCTCATCATATAACCATCTTATTTATTGTAAATATAATAAAAATTATGCATTTTTAATAATGAAATATGTAGAAAATAAATATAAAATCAGACTTATTTTCGATTAGAGAAGTGTGTTTAGATAAAGCAGAATCATTTAGCTCAGATAACCAAATTTCTTGAGTTCATTCTCATTATCTCGCCAGTCTTTCATAACCTTTACATATAGATTGAGGAATATCTTCTTTCCAAAAAAAGCTTCCATATCTTTTCTGGCTTCGGTTCCTACCTTTTTTAACATCTTACCTTCATGACCTATTATTATCCCTTTTTGGCTCTGTCGTGCAACATAAATAACAGTATCAACTTTTATTAATCCTTCACTTTCAACAAAAGCCTCCACCTCTACTTCTGTGGAATAAGGGACCTCTTTTTGATAGTTCAATAAAATTTTCTCTCTAATGATTTCGCTAACGAAAAACCTTTCCGTTTTATCAGACATATCCTCTTTATCAAAATACGCTGGAGATTCAGGAAGCTTTTCAACTATCAATTCAAGAACTTTTTCGATATTAAACTTCTCTAATGCTGAAATTGGTACTACAACTGCATTAGGAAATTCATTTTGCCAATACTGCATACATTCCATTACTAGTTCTTGATTTCCTAAATCGATCTTATTGACAGCTATGATTATTGGTTGTTTAGTGTTTTTTAATCTCTTTGTGAAGTTCTCATTTTTCAATTCTGCTTTTCTTTCAACCAAATACAAAAAGATATCAGCATCTATGATAGCTGTATCTACAAACCCCATCATTCCTTCTTGTAACTTATAACTTGGAGCAATTACACCTGGTGTATCTGAATATACAATTTGAAAATCCTCTCCACTTACAATCCCCATTATTCTATGACGAGTAGTTTGTGCTTTTGAAGTGATGATACTTAAACGCTCACCGACTAAAGCATTCATGAGGGTTGATTTCCCAACATTAGCATTCCCTATGATATTAACAAAACCCGCTCTATGTTTTTTTTGATTTTCTTCTGTCATTACTTTCTTACCTCCCCTATTTTCTCTTCTATGCTCTTTATTTTAGAATCAATTCTATTTGATTTGTTCTTTTGAATATCAAAATTAACGACTGAATATATTCGATCATGATCTTTAATTATCTCATAAGAATCCTCAATAATTTTCAAGGCCTCAGGCATGGTTTCTGTTTCAAAACTGGTTCCCATAGGATTTAGTTTATATGGTACACCTGAATCGTCGATCATTTTTATAATTTTACTCACATACTTACTCACACTTGTTCCACTATCGGTAGGAAACATGGCATAATTAACTAAAACTGACATTCTATCTTTTTATTTTAAATTGTAAAGCAGGATATTTCTGCCCATCTCTTTCTTTTTCTGAG
>JADGDY010000179.1 GCA_016744655.1 Bacteroidales bacterium
CTAGGGCATATTTCTACCGATGGTGACTTGAAAATTCTTCATTCTGATAAAAGGTGGGAAGAGATTATTCAACTCGTAAAGCAGAATAAAGAAGAAGCTGAAAAAGACTTGGATAAACCTTTGGTTGCTATTTTGGATTCCATTTATTTAGATGACCAAGTTTATCGTAAACAAATAGGTGAAATAGAAGAAAAATATGGTAGAAACTCCAAAGAACTGCAATCGCATTGGGCCATTATCCATGAAAAAGATTCCATAAACCTAATCAAGGTTAAAAATATATTAGACGAAAGAGGATGGCTTGGAACTGATGTTGTTGGTAGACAAGGAAATACTACCCTGTTTTTAGTTGTTCAACATGCTGATTTAAAAACGCAGTTGAAATATTTACCAATGATGCGAGAAGCTGTAAAAGAAGGAAATGCTAAGGCTAGCAACTTAGCACTTTTGGAAGATAGAGTGGCTTTAAGGCAAGGAAAAAAACAGATTTATGGCAGTCAATTAGGAACTGACCCAGAAACAGGAGAGTATTTTGTCTCACCTTTAATTGACCCCGATAATGTAGATAAAAGGAGAGAAGAAGTAGGCCTAGGAACCATGTCTTCTTATCTTAACTATTTTGGAATGAAATGGGATGTAAATAGGCATAAAGAAAGAAGCCAAAAGCTAGAAGCAGAAAAGGAAAAGTAATTGGAGGAGACTTTTCAGAATGATTACTCTTTGTACAAAACAATTTCAGTTTCAAGGATGTTTTAGATTTGTTAGTTTTGTATTTCGAGTTGAATAAGTAAAAGGAGTGAGATTAAAGATTCATCATTCCATCATAAAAACACAAAATGAAAACAAATTACACACCCACCCAAAAAAATGAACGACAAATCATTGTAGATGTACTCAGAGGTTTTGCCATTTTTGGCATCCTCATGGTGAATATGCATTTAATGTATCAACCCATGCTTCATGTAATGATGAAACCAAATCTAGATAGTTCAACTTTGAATACAGCTTTGGCGGCATTAGTCCGTTTTTTGTTTGAAGGTAAGTTTTATATCATATTCTCCTTTTTATTTGGTTATGGCTTTTGGCTATTCTTAAATAAAACGGTGGAAGAGGGAAAAAGCATCCTCCCATTTTTCCGTCGTCGTATGTTTTTCCTATTACTATTTGGTATTGCACATGTAGTATTCCTATGGGCTGGCGATATCTTGGTGTATTATGCCTTATTTGGTTTTCTGTTGTTATTGTTTAGAAAATCCTCTAATAAAAAAGTAATCAGGTGGGCTATAGCATTTATGGTATTACCAACTTTTCTTACTGCTATTTCTGTGTTTTTTATGTGGATGGGGAGCCAGGTTCCCGAAGCAAAACAGGTAATGGAAGAACAGGCAGGGCAAAATTTCGTAGTTCTGAAGAGCCTTTATGAAAGAGCGATTGTGGTTTACTCAAAAGGTAGTTTCTTCGATATCATTTCCATTAGATTAGCCGAATACAAAACGATGTTACCAGCAGCATTTTTCTTCTATCCTGTTGTATTAGCTATGTTTTTAATAGGAATATTGTTTGCGCGTAAAAACTTATTCAAAGAATATAAAAGCAATAAGGCATTTTTTGTAAAATCCTTTTGGTGGGGATTAGCAATAGGTATTCCAGCAAATAGTCTATTTCTAGTTTCTTATTATAATATCGATTATCAGCTACCAAACATTTGGATGTTATTAAACACTTCTATGATGCTCATTGGAGGAGCCTCTTTAGGATTATTCTACGTTTCAGCCATCACTTTACTATTTATCAAAGGAAAAGACTTAGCACTAAAAAACATCTTTGCTCCTGTGGGGAGGATGGCATTAACGAACTATTTGTCACACTCCATCATCACTGCATTTTTATTCCATTCCTATGGTTTGGGTTTATATGGCCAAATTGAAGTCTGGCAAGGAGTTTTGTTAGCCATTACAATTTTTGTAGGACAAGTTTATTTTAGCCGCTGGTGGTTAAAGAATTATCTTTTTGGACCTTTTGAGTGGTTATGGCGCAGTTTAACCTATTTAAAATGGCAACCCATGACTATTAAACAGGACTAATAGAAATAAAGTGCAATTAAACACTATTTTTGTATTTTATCCTGTTGCTTGTTTTGCTTGGAGTTTACGTCTTTTAATGAGGCAAAACCATGGCTAAAGAGGCCTTCAAGAAATGAATCTACAAGTGAATAAACTAATGAAACAATTCCTATATATCCTACTGACAATGGTTTTTTTAACTGGATGTAATAATACTCCAGAACCTAAAAAGAAAAGAAAATCAGCCAGCGATATACCAAAAATACACTATACTGTTATGAATCAGCATCCTCATAGCACTTCTTCCTTTACACAAGGATTATTGGTTCACAATAATGAAATATACGAAAGCACAGGTTCGCCTAAAGAATCGCCTCATTTAAAAACGGTTATAGGGATTTTAGATTTAGAAACTGGTGAAATTGATGTGAAGATAGCTTTGGATAGCAAGAAGTACTTTGGTGAAGGAATTACCATATTAAATAACAAGATCTATCAATTGACCTATCATAGCCAGACTTGCTTTGTCTATGACTTGAAAATATTTGAACTGATAGAACAATATAGCTATTTAAATGAGGAGGGATGGGGATTAACAACCGATGGCGAATTTCTAATCATGAGTGATGGAACCCATGTTTTGACTTATAGAGACCCATCTACCTTTGAAGTCATTAAAACAATGCAAGTCACATCAAATGGATATGCCATTGATTACCTGAACGAGCTAGAGTATATCGATGGATATATTTATGCCAATGTTTGGACAACAAATATCCTAGTGAAAATAGACCCTAAAAATGGGCACATAGTGGCTAAAATAGACTTAACATCATTACGTACTAAGGCTTATCTTCAAAATCCAGATTTAGGAGTTACCAATGGAATAGCTTATGATTCCAAATCAGGTCATATATTCGTGACTGGTAAACTTTGGCCTCAAATCTATGAGATTAAATTATTAGAGTAAAATGATAAATGTGGCTTCGATGTCAGGTAGATTGCGAATAGAATATTAAAAAGTAAACTACAATATGTAGAGTAGCAACTATATAAAATCAATTCAAATGAATATTATAGAACAATTTAAAGATATTAAAGATTATTTTTCTCCAAAAATTATTGCTGAAGTAAATGACCAATATGTAAAAATTGCCAAAATTAAAGGTGAAGATATTCCTTGGCATAATCATGAAAACGAAGATGAGTTGTTTTACATCTTAGAAGGAAATCTTCTAATGGAAGTTGAAAAAGAAGCCAATAGAACCTTGAAAGCAGGAGATGTATTCGTAGTTCCCAAAGGAGTAAATCATAGAGTTTCTGCTAAAGAAGAGTGTTCCATTATGCTCATTGAAACCAAAAGCACTAAACATACAGGAGAAATCAAATCTCCAATTACCAAATCAATTCAGGAGCAATCTTATTGATCACATTTTATTAGTATCCTCATTACACATGTTGGCATTTCAATTCATCAAACATTAAACCTAATATTTGATAAAAGGAGTAAAAATTGTAAACCATCCGTACGATAGCTGTAAAATATCTTTACACTAATTCCTTTTTAGATAATTAAAGGAAATATAAGGTGCGTAAAATGAGAGTAATATGGCTATTGGCATAAGTATTGTTTTAGTTTGTACATCATTTCGTCTACGATATAATAATAACAACTAAGACTTTAGTTAGTGGTATGGTTTTTGTTTTCGTAGAGTTATCAGCTTATTAATTGCATATAGCTAAATTCTTAAATCATGAAAAATATTGCGTTCATATCATTATTGTTTTTTTTCATTTGTTCATCCTTTGCTCAAACCATTGTTTGGAAGAAATTAGCTTCACTACCGGAAGGATATAGTGGAGGTGAAGCTATTACCTTGAATAATGAGATTTATTTCATAACAGGAAGAACTAAAACTACTAGAAGTAGTGCGGCTTTCTATAAATTTAACTCCAATAAAAATCTTTGGACAAAACTGGCAGATATCCCAAATCCAGCAACAAATTTTGCATTAGCAGCTGTTAACGAAAAGATTTATGCCATTGGAGGTGATCAATTTCAAGATGCCAATCGAGAATACGATCCCAAAACCAATACCTGGAGATTGTTAGAGCCTATGCCAACCGCTCGACAACACGTAAAATGTGGAGTTTATGAAGGCAAAATTTATATTCCTGGTGGATTAACTTCTTGGAAGAATATTACACAAAAGCATGAGGTATATGATGTGTCATCTGATTCCTGGCTAGAAAAAACTGCCGCCCCTTATTTAGTACAAAATGCTTCAGTTGTTACTATAGATTCTCTTATTTATGTAATAGGAGGTGCTGGAGCTGAAGAGAATATTTGGGGCGATGTCTGGAAGGTTGAGACTTACAATACTATTACTGATAAGTGGAAGCATATTAGTGATTTACCACAACTGCTATTTGGAACAGCTGCTGTAGTTGTGAACAAAGAAATAATTATACTGGGTGGGCAAACCTTGATAGATGGTAAAGATGATACCTCAAAAAAGATTTTTATATATAAACCCGAATCAGATCAATGGATAGAAACCTCTCCATTACCTATTAAGAATGTGTTTTTTGCATGTACCACCATTGGGAATAAAGTATATGTGATTGGCGGAACTGTTGGCGGAAACCCAAATTGGGATAACTATTCGGAGGTTTATGAAGGAGAGCTAATTTACTAGTCTATTGATTAATAGTTTAAGCTTGAATAATTTCGAATGAAAACAAATAGGGTGAAAGTAATCGATTTATCTCTGGAAATGAATTTTGAAAAAAACTCTTGCAAGTTCCCCTATGTATCTCCAGATAGTAAATATATGTTTTTCAGTAGTGGAGAAAATATATACTGGGTGAGTGCAAAAATAATTGATAAATTAAAAAAAAGAAAAAAATAAAATGGAAACCATGAAAATATTTAAACTCATCTTATTACTTGCCTGTAGCATATTCTGCTTTAATACGATCTTAAGTCAAAATATTAACAATATAGACTATAAGCCACTAGATAAAGATTTTCTTTTACTCACTGAAGAAATGTCTGAATATGAGTCAAACGATGAAAAAACGATTAAGTTGGCTTTGAAAGGTTTAAAAAAATATGATGATGCGTCCATTCGATATAATTTGATCTTTTGGAAATTATCCTTTCACTATGCAAATCTAGGCAAATACCAAGAATGCCTAGAGGTTCTTAAAAAAGGACAAGATGAAGGTCTGTTTTATTATTTAGGAACGACCAATAGAGAATATCCCCCTTACCGAAAGGAACTAAAAAAACTTGATGGATACGAAACTTTTAGAATCAGAAATGAAGAACTTAAGAATCTTGCAAATGAAACAAGAAATACTGAATTTATGGTTCAGCTACCCAATAACTACGATCAAAATAGAACGTATCCTTTAATGTTTATTATGCATGGTGGAATTGGAAGTATAGCTGGATTGCAATACAGTTATTTTTCAGAAAAATTACAAACAGACTTCATCGTTGTATTCACGCAAGGAGCGAAACAATTTGGTTCATATACAAGAGGATATGATAGAGAAAACTGGCAAAATAGCATTCTGAACATTTATCAACAAATCACCAGTAATTATGCTGTTGATACTACACAAGTAATTCTTGCTGGTCCTTCAGCTGGTGGGTATCGTTCTATTGAACTTGGACTTAATAATATAATACCATCTAAGGGCTTACTTCTTTCATTTGCTGTCAATCCAAGAGTTTGGGACAGTACATTATATAAAAATTCTGCAGAAAGAGGATTAAAAGTTGCTCTATTATGCGGTGAAAATGATTGGGCTATTGAGCAGCAAAAGAAACTAGGATATTGGTTTGACAAATATGGAATTAAAAACCGATTTGTGGTATTCCCTGAGGAAGGACATAATTTCCCAGAAAATTGGACCCATTATCTTGATACTTCACTTGATTTTATTTTAAAGGATGATTAAAGAGTATATGGATAGTATAAAAACAAAAAATATGAAAAACACATTAACACCTATTTTATTAGTATTCTTAATTTTCTTTTCTAGTTTCTCCAATAAGGAAGAGAAAGAAATAATTCCAGACAATGCATTTCCTATAGTTTATCGTGGACACCTATATATTAAGGGTGTTGCAGATGGGCATAGTGGAAATTTTATTTTTGACACTGGGGCATCAAATTTTTATTACGACAGCAATTATTATGCAGGTAATGAATATCCCTATTCAAGTTTTTTTTCAGCAAAATTACCTGGAGCGGGCACCACCCCACAAGATGTTGAAGTCATCAATGATACGGTAAGCTTTATATTTGGACATCATATATACCAAACAACAATTGTTCCTATTCTAAAGCTAAAGCCTATTGTTGGTGATTTTGCCGACGGAATAATGGGGATGGAATATTTTTATGAATCTGTTTTGGAAATTAATTATGAGCATGAATATATGCGTCGTTTTCAGAGTATCGATTCGGTTGATATTTCAAGGTATACTAAGATTAAACTCGAAAAAGAAGCAAACCGTCTTTTCATACCCTTAAAACTTAAAATTAATGACAGCCTAATTATCGAAGGTAAGTATCAGTTGGATTTTGGTTCAGGAGGTAGTCTTTCCTTAACAAGTTCTACAGCCCATAGCTATCAATTGATGGAGAATATTGAAGAAAAGGTTCCCTATTATACAAAATATGGCGGTGTTGGGGGAGAATCATCAAGTTATGACTTTAGGGCAGCATCTGTACAAATTGGAGGCTACACTTTTAATGAGGTAACCATGGGCTTTAGCTCCGATAAAAGTGGAGCCATGGCTTCTAATAAACATTTAGGATTATTAGGAAATGGCCTCTATGAAAGGTTTAATATATTCATAGATTTTACAAATAATGACTTATACCTAAAACCAAACTCCAAATTCAATAATCCATTCAATTTTTCCAGATTAGGATTTTCATATGTTGATAGAAATCAAACCATGAATGCCTGGATAGTCACAGGAATGTTTATTGGTTGTAACGCTGAGACTGCGGGTTTAAAAATAGATGATAAAATTATAGCTGTTAATGGCACAGATATTCATCAAATTGATTATGAATCTCAGAGAGCATTTTTCAAAAATATATCAAATGTGGTGTTAACAATAAATAGAAAAGATGTAATAAAAGACATCAAGTTTGATTTAGAATATGTTCAATAACAAGCTATACAGCTATGAAAATTACTTTTTTAAGCTTGCTTTTTCTTGTATTATTAGCCAACTGACAAGAAAACAACTGATATTCTAAATATATTTTATACGAATTTAATAGAATAAATTATGACAACATTGGTAATAGGTGCTACAGGTGCAACCGGGAAACAGCTGGTAGAGCAATTATTGACTCTGGGACAAAAAGTCAAGGTGATTATACGCCCTACAGGAATAATACCAGATGCTTGGAAGAATATGGAAAACATATCAATAATTGAAGCTGGTATCTCAGAAATGACAGTGGATGAGATGATTGAGTATTTGTTTGATTGTCAATCAGTAGCCTCTTGTCTAGGTCATAATATAAGTTTAAAGGGGATTTTTGGAAAACCTAGATATCTAGTTCGCGATGCAATTAGTTTGGTTTATGATGCCATACAGAAGAAATCTCCAGAAAAACCATTCAAAATGGTTTTGATGAATACCACCGCAAATAGAAACAGAAATCTAAATGAACCCATTTCGGTAGGAGAGAAACTAGTGATAGGATTAATACGTTTGCTTGTGCCTCCTCAATTAGATAATGAAAGAGCAGCAGATGTTTTAAGAGTGGATATTGGTCAAAATAATAAATTAATGGAGTGGGTGGCAATTAGACCTGATGGCTTAATAAATGAAGATTTGATTAGCGAATACGATGTATATACCTCACCTATAAGAAGCGCACTATTTAATCCGGGCAAAACAAGCCGAATAAATGTTGGGCACTTTATGGCTCAGCTAATTGTCGATACTAGACTATGGAATAAGTGGAAAGGGCAAATGCCTGTAGTTTATAATAAAACTTAAGTTTCGAATGCTAATTCATTCTCATAACTTTTACATTGTCAGGTTATAACAAAATAGAGGTTTTCTTGATGCTTCCTTGTGCCTTAGTGCCTTAGTGGTAAGATATTGATTATTAGCCACGAAGACTCAAAGACACTAAGAATCACAAAGTTTAAATCTATCTCATTTGGATTTATTATGTTCTTGATTTTCTTTGTGTTATAATCATTCAAAACTTGTTGAAACTCCTGATATCAATGATTTACACACAAGTGCGAAACTTCAGTAATAAAATAGAGTAGAGCTTAAGTTCAATAGTCTAAGGTATCTGGAAATCCATTTAAACAATAATGATACTACAGCACATCAAAATGAGAGTTAGCCCTCAGAATCTATAAAACACATTTTACCTATTATAAAGAAATAAAAATTATATTTTTACTTAAATTATATTGCCAAATGTCATAGTAATTTTAATTTAGCCTATTGCTTTTTTAGCTAAGCTAAGGCAAACAAAAACACTAGTATAAAGACTATTAAAATAAGATTGTTCGATTTAACAAAAGTTTTATTTGAACACTCTAATGAAAAATTATTAGAAAAATACCCAATAAGGATATGGACACACTAAATGGAAAATGGCTAGGAACTTATTCTATTGATACTGAATTAGAACAGGATGTTAAAGAATTTCGCTTTGAACTCAACCTTCGTGTAGAGGACGATGATATCTCTGGAGAAATTAACGATATTTCCGAAAAAGACCAATCTCCAGGGATTGCTAAAATCACAGGATTTATTGATGACAACGAAATTAGTTTTATCAAACAATATCCAGCACTATTTTTAAGAAATGAAGATGGTGAAATTATAATAGATAAAACTAAAGAGCATCCAGAAATACATTACCATGGAGTCATTTCAGAAAATTCTATGGAAGGTGAATGGGATATGGAAGCTGGTGTATTGTTTAAAGTTGGTCAGTTTCATTCTCAGTTGATTACAGGAAGTTGGAAGATAGAGAAAGTACAATAATTCCTATTTTGTCTCTGCAAGAAAACTCCGATAACTGTGTTATGCTTTTTATGAAAACAGTCATTGACAAAAGTCAACTCCTTGATTTTCATAAAACCAAGCCTTGTTCTCGAAGCTCTCTTCTTAGAGACACAGGGAGAATGTGTAGTTTTCTTGTAAGCACAATTTAAGTATATTGCTTTTTCAATTGATTTAAGTATTGATGAGCTAATTATCGTTAATTTATATAAAATAATGTGAATTCTGTTTTGATTGGTGTTTTTTTGCTCTCTTTAGGTCGGAACGATGCTGTTCGTTACGATGAATGTAACGATAATGATAGAATCGTCATCAACCGAAGCGTCAGCTGTTGGGGCAAACAAAAAAACAATGTAGCTGATTATACAAATAACAAATTTAAAACATACAAAATGAAAACTATATAC
>JADGDY010000180.1 GCA_016744655.1 Bacteroidales bacterium
ACGTGATCCTACAGGATTATTTTCTAGTGGGCTATTAGCCATGCAAAAAGGCTTATTTAAATATCCTGACAAAGCAGAAGATTATTTACCACCTCCAGATGGAACAAATGAAACCTATCATGATGCACCCGATTGGTTAAAAACCGAAGAGTGGTGCGATGTGGATAAAGATTGGTAGTCAGAAACCAAGAAATAGAGAATAATATTCATTTAAATTAATTAGTATGTTTCCTCAATCAACAATATTAGGCCCCTTGTTTTGGATAATTCTAGGTTTACTTTATGCTTTTAACTTCTATACAGCAAGGTTTTGGTTTAAAGATTTTAAAATAAAAATGAATAGAATAAAATGGGTTTTAGTACTGTTTTATTTTATAATTCTCAATATTATTATAGGAGGAGGTTTTACCCTCATTGGAGAAGATGAGCAGCATGCAGGTATTTACTTTATGGGAATAGGGATTGTAGTATGTATGATTGCTGGAGTTGGCCTTTGGAGGTATTTAAAATTTGATGGTGACAAAGCTTAGAGAAGTGGAAAAGGAAAATCTGAGAAAGAAAGTATTACTATTTTTAACTGCAATATTTATATTGGTAGCATTGTTTTTGGGGAAGTATTTTGAAGCCAATAATATGTTGAATCAAATAAATGATTCCTATTCTTATTTGAATATAGAAGAAACAGCTGACGAAAACTTGTTTGCCGTCCATTCAGATACTTCTACAGTTGCATATGTTTCTTTAGGTAGGGCAAGAGGATTTGGTGGTGAAGTAAAACTAGCTATTTTGGTAGATTCATTGGGACAAATTGAGGAGCTTAATATACTCCATCAAAGCGAAACCCATTCATTTTTTGAAAAGGTTATCAATCAAAATTACCTGAAAGAATATCAGACCATATCGATTTCAGAATTAGACAAAGGGCAAATAATACCTGACGTGATTACTGGTGCTACCTATACTTGTAGGGGTATTGAAGATGCCATCGTAGATGCTGCACAAAACCTAGAGGATGTTTTTCATTTTCAGTTGAAGAATAATCAGACAAATAAATTTCGCTTTGGGTTTCCAGAAATTGCATTGATTCTTCTGTATACATTAGGCTTCTATCTTAATTATAGAACGCTTAAAAACATGAAATGGATCAAATGGCTGTCTGCACTTATCTCTATCGTTTTTATTGGCTTTATAGGACAGAAAATGCTGACTCTTGCTAATATAGGTTCTTATATCATGGGAGATTGGCCAAATATCTATGATTATTTATTTTGGTATATTTTAATCGCGGGTGTTTTTCTAGGATTATTCTTGAAGAATAAAAACTATTACTGCCAATGGGTTTGTCCTTTTGGCAAAGTGCAGGAAGTATTGGCTGCTATTGGCAAGCCTACTAATCCAAAGGCACCCATAAAAAAATACTTGCATCGAGGCCAGCAAGTTGTTACGCTGATTGCTATCATTTTGGGCCTGGTTTACAGAAATCCATCTAAAACTTCTTATGAAATTTTTTCAGGTCTATTTGCTTTTACTGGCTCAGACTTCTTGTTTGTTTCGCTGGGGATAGTTATCATTCTATCCTTATTTATAAAAAATCCTTGGTGCAATTATCTATGTCCGGTAAAGCCTAGTATTAATTATTTACGAGAGGTGAAGAAGATGTTTAGTCGGAAGGGCTAGGTTTAAATAATTCTAAAGGTTGAGCTTCTCATAAGCACCACATTCAAAGTCTAGGTTGTCTCTTTGGTCATTTCGGTTTAGAGTGCATAAGAGGTCATCTTCCCAAAAGTCCGATTGGTATTTCTTGCAAGATTTGCAAAGCTCTGGAATGGGAAGGTTTGTGGGGTCGACAGGACTTCCATCATCATTAAAAATACCACTTTTGAAAGTGTACTCTTCATTTTCGTGTGCTTCTTCCGAATCGGGATTTAGAATTTTGAATTCACAAATATCTTCAAAACCTTCATACTTTACCCAATCTTTTATAAGTTTCATCTTTTCGAGATATACCTCTTTTTTAATATGCCAATAAATAGAGAAATCCTCATCACCAAACTCCCAATAATCATAAATGAAATTACCATCGCCAAGCAGCCACTCTATCTTTTTAACTAAACCAGGCATAAAGGATTCTTTATCTGTCCCCATATCTCTAGCCAGTTGGAATGATTCAATAATAGAATCCTCAGGTTTATGATTTTCAAATTTATGGCCCGCATAAAAATGGTTCTTAATTTCGTTTTTAAACCAAAAGGATTGGTATAGATAGCCTTTCATCTTTTTAATTTGTGGGATTAGGCTTTCAAAGGTAGGGAATATAATAAAACGATTTCAAGAGCGTATTCTTCAACGAAATAACAGAAAATCAGTTTCTAAGCTTATGAATGGGTTGAATGTAAAGTTTAGGCTGAATATAAATTATTGAACTTGCAATTTTATGATGTAAAGCAAGGCGAGAATTCTCTATATTTACAGTTCGCATTAAGCCTAAAATTAATCAGACTAATACACTCATTTACTATAATAATGGCAAAAAAGACCAACAATAAATCAATGGAAGAAACCCTTTGGGATTCGGCCAATAAGCTCAGAGGGACGGTAGAGAGTTCCGAATATAAACATGTAGTACTCGCTCTTATCTTTTTAAAGTTTAGCAGCGATAAATTTGAAGAACGCAGAAAGGAATTAATAGCAGAAGGCAAAGAAAAGTATTTGGAAATGGATGCCTTTTATACCATGAAGAATGTATTCTTTCTGGAAGAGATTTCTCGTTGGACTTATATCATCACTCGTTCTAAACAAGATGACATTGCATTGATAATAGATTCTGCCCTTCATTTGGTGGAAAAGAAAAATCCAAGCCTTAAAGGTGCATTGCCCGATAACTACTTCTCACGTTTAAATATGGATGTAAGTAAATTGGCTGCCCTCCTCGATACCATTAATAATATAGATACCCTTAAAGATGAAGGACAGGATATAGTAGGAAGGGTATATGAGTATTTCCTTTCTAAATTTGCCTTGGCAGAAGGAAAAGGAAAAGGGGAGTTCTATACGCCCAAAAGCATTGTGAACCTGATTGCAGAGATGATTGAGCCATTTAAAGGTAAAATCTACGATCCTGCCTGTGGTTCTGGTGGTATGTTTGTACAATCCATGAAGTTTATTAAAAACCATAGTGGAAATACAAAAGACATTAGTATTTACGGACAAGAATATACAGCGACTACTTATAAGTTGGCGAAAATGAATTTGGCTATTAGAGGAATATCAGGGAATTTGGGTGATGTTCCAGCTGATACTTTTGGTAAAGACCAGCATAAAGACTTAAAAGCTGATTATATCATGGCCAATCCACCATTTAACCAAAAGGACTGGAGAGCAAGTGATGAATTAACAGATGATCCCAGATGGAACGGATATGAAACTCCACCCAAAAGCAATGCCAATTACGCTTGGATTCTAAATATGGTAAGTAAGCTTTCACAGAACGGAGTTGCAGGTTTTATTCTGGCCAATGGAGCATTATCTGGAGGTGGAGAAGAATATAAAATTCGTAGGCAATTAATTGAAAATAATTTGGTGGAGGCGATAGTAATATTACCAAGAAATATGTTTTATACTACGGATATAAGCGTTACTCTTTGGATTCTAAATCAAAATAAATCAGAACACAAAGTTGAGTTACCAAAAGAAACTCGAAATTACCGAATGCGGGAGGAAGAGATTTTGTTTATGGATTTACGCCAAGAGGGAGAGCCATTTGAAAAGAAGTTTACTCAGTTTAATGAAGAGCATATTCAAAAGTTTGCAGCTACCTACCACGATTGGCAACAAAATACAGATTTCGAAAGCATAGCAGAATATTGCTACGGAGCTACAAAAGCTGAAGTTATAGCTAAGGACTATTCATTGGTGCCCAGTAAATATATTGAGTTTGTCAACCGTGATGAAAACATTGATTTTGATAGTAAGATGCAAGGCCTACAAAATGAATTTAGAGGGCTTTTAAAACAAGAAGAGCAATCGAAAACAGATTTATTAAAGGTTTTTAAAGAGTTGGGCTATGAGTTATAATAGAAAACGAAGAGGGACGGAAAAAGATAAAGTAGTATTCCTTATTGCCGAAAGTTTAGCAAGTATGCCAGTGAATTATCAGAAATTTATTGAAGATATTAAGTCTAATATAAAAAACCAGCGCATAAAAGCTCATCTATCAGCCAATAAAGCAATGATTATGATGTACTGGAATATTGGTAAGGCTATACTAGAACAGCAGGATAAAGAAGGTTGGGGAACAAAAGTGATAGATAGAATGTCTCATGATATAAAAGATGCATTTCCTAATATGACTGGCTTTTCACCCAGAAACCTAAAGTATATGCGAAAATTTGCCGATGCATGGCCAGATGAGCAATTTGTGCAACTCAGCGTTGCACAAATTCCGTGGCGTAGCAATATTACGCTTCTTGATTATGATAATCCTAACGGTAATAAAAAGTCAATAATGCGCACAGTGTTCGCAGAATGGAATAGAAATATATGGCGGACACTGAGTGCCGAATTGCAAAGCATTAGAGGAGGACTGAATGAGTAACTCAAATTATAAACAATTAGGTAAATATATTCAGCCCATTAATATTCGGAATACAGAATTAAAGGTTGACATATTACTTGGAGTCAGTATAAAAAAGGTATTAATGCCTTCAATTGCCAATACAGTGGGTACAAATATGAAAACCTACAAAATCATTAAACGAAACCAATTTGCTTATGGCCCAGTAACTTCAAGAAATGGAGATAAAATATCTGTTGCATTATTACAAGATTTTGAAGAAGCTATTGTTTCACAAGCCTATACTGTTTTTGAAGTTAAGAATGCTGAAGAGTTACACCCTGTGTATTTAATGATGTGGATGAGACGACCAGAGTTTGATCGTTATGCTAGGTTTAAGTCTCATGGAAGTGCTAGAGAAGTATTTGATTGGGATGAATTATGTGAAACAGAACTCCCCATCCCCAGCATAGAAAAACAAAGAGAAATTGTAAAAGAATACAACACCGTTGTAAACCGCATCAAGCTCAACGAACAGCTCAATCAAAAGCTGGAAGAAACTGCTCAGGCATTGTATAAGCATTGGTTTGTTGATTTTGAGTTTCCAAATGAGGACGGTAAGTCGTATAGGTCTTCTGGTGGGAAAATGGTTTTTAATGTGGAGTTGGATAAGGAGATTCCTGAGGGATGGAATCTAAAGCGAGTGAAAGATTTTACATTAGATATGAAAAGCGGAGGAACTCCAAATCGAGTTATAGAGGAATATTGGAATACTCATGATGTTCCATGGTTAAAAACTGGGGAGTTGAAGAATAGTATTGTGATTGATGCTGAGGAATACATTTCTGAATTAGGTTTAAAGGAAAGTTCTGCCAAATTATTACCAGTTAATTCTGTTCTTATTGCAATGTATGGTGAAGGTAAAACAAAAGGACAGGTAGGTTATTTGAAAGTGCCTTCTGCTACAAACCAAGCATGTTGTGCTATGATTTGTGAAGATGAAACTAAAGCTTCCTTTCTATATTATCATCTGAGACTAAATAGAGACGAAATTGTGAGTATTGCGAATGGAGGAGCTCAACCAAACCTTAGTAAAAATCTCATTGAAGAGATTAGACTTATCATGCCTAAAAGAGATATTTTGGAAAAACACCCTTTTATGGAATTATTAAAGTTGAAAGAAGAATATACTAGAGAAGTTTCTGCGTTAAGAAAAATTCAACAACTATTCCTTTCAAAAATGACAAAAATAAATCAAGAGTAAAAAATCAAGAAATCAATAATAATAACAAATAATCATGTTCACAAATATCAACAGAGACGTCCTCATCCTAAAGCCCAAACAAGCTTTATATAATTGGATGCAGCAGGTTATTGGAGACGAATTAATGGAGGAGGGTCCAGCTTTGGCTCATGACGAAAGCAATATATATCTTATTCCAGAGCTGGATCATTATGAGGAAAGTCTGGCTTTTCTAGAGGAGAATTATTTACCTTTTATGGAGCAGGAGCTAGAAGGCTGGGTTTTAGATGAAGAAGAATGGCCTAAAGATTTGAGTTGGAAAAAGTTTCAGGAATTTTTCCATATCAGCATACAAAGCGTGGTATACGATACTTTGGAAGTGCCTATAGAGAAAGATAACTATGATGATGATGATTTTATTTCTTTGAACTGATGAAAAAAGACAATGTAGGAATATGAAATACATTTTTTTGATAATACAATGACATTATAAGGTCAAAGATGATGCATAACTTTGGTCCAAAGTTATGCATGTTATAGTTACTAAACAATTTTATTTGCAGATAAATGATGAACAGATATAGTCATATTTATATAAACAAATGCTTATGATAAATTCATTATATTTGTCCAGTTTATTGCACAATAAACTGGACAAATTGTCCACTATATTCAAAAGAATTATTATATGAAAGCTGCTGATAATGTTAAAGATAAGGTGGGAAGGCTAGCTAGGGGATATGTTTTCACCTATGATGACTTTGTTACTACGGTGAACGATAAAGAAGCCATTATAAAAGCACTGAATAGGCTCGCTAAAACCAATGTGATAAGGAAGCTTTCTAAAGGTCGTTTTTATAAACCTGAAGTAAGTCCTTTTGGAGAACTTCCTCCAAGCGAATATCAAAT
This sequence comes from Bacteroidales bacterium, assembly GCA_016744655.1. Lineage (GTDB taxonomy): Bacteria > Bacteroidota > Bacteroidia > Bacteroidales > UBA12170 > UBA12170. Next base: position 6,705 of record JADGDY010000180.1, read on the forward strand.
AGCTAAAGACCTATTAGAAAAAGGAGGAAAAACAATAGGTTATTTAACAGGTTATAGTATTTATAATAACTTAGGATTAAGTACGCAGTTAAGTAGTATTATACAAATTGGACGAAACGATACACGATCATCATTTATACGAGATAAATTTAGGATCTCATTTGTTAAACAGAAAAACAATATCACTAAAGAGAATATCCCTTTGCTTCAGATTCTAGATACATTACGATTTATTCAAAAGATACCAGGTGCTTCCATGCTTTTTTTGTGCAAACGATTTTTATCAATAATCAATGAATTACCAGAAGATGATCTGAGTAGAATGATTCGCCTTTCTTTGAAGTATCCTCCAGCTACAAGAGCTTTATTAGGGGCCTTTGTGTCAGAACTCAATAAAAGTGTAAATACAGATACATTATTAGAATCCTTAAATCCTATTACGAGTTATAAGATAGGTATTTCTACAAATGAATTATCAACCGCAGAAAACTGGCACATCAAATGAAATTACACGAAAACAATAAGCTATTCAGTGATACCATAAGGTCAGCATCAAATCATTTAGGAATCAGCGTTTCTTTTGTAGAAAAAGATTATTGGATTACACTAGCATTATCTCGTTTAGCAAAAAGCAAGTATGTAAAAGACACTGTTTTTAAGGGAGGAACATCTCTATCTAAGGGCTTTGGTTTAATCAATCGTTTTTCAGAGGATGTTGATATTGCCATCATAAACAATAATTCAAAAACTGGTAATGAAATAAAGAGTACCATTAGATCACTTGAAAAAGAAATGACAATAGAGCTAAACGAGATTCAAATAAAGGGACTGACAAGCAAAGGTTCTAGGTTTCGTAAATCAATTTTTGAGTATGGCAGCATTGATCCAAAAAACACTAATAATAGGCTAATTGTAGAAATAAATTCATTTGCCGATCCCTTTCCATACCAAACACTTGCAATTAAAAGCTTCATTAGTGATTTCTTATTACAAACAGCTAATGATATTTATATTGAGCAATATGATTTGCAAGCATTTGAAATAAATGTACTGAATAAAGAACAAACTCTATTAGAAAAAATGGTTTCCCTTATCCGTTTCTCTTTTGCAGATAATCCAACTAAAAGTATTTCTGGAAAAATCAGGCATTTTTACGACCTCTATTTCTTAATGAATGATAGTCATTGTGAAGCTTTTGTCCAATCAGATGATTTCAAGAAGCAGTTTCTTAGCATCTTAAATCATGATAAAGAAATATTTGATAATCCTACAGATTGGAAAGAAAAGCAACTTTTAGACTCTCCTCTAATAAACAAGTTTGATAGCATCTGGAAAAATTTAAAAATGCAATATAAAGAGGAACTCTCTGCTTTAGCGTATAGAGCTATCCCTGATGAAAAAGAAATAGCTGACAACTTTAAAGAGTTATTAAAAAGAATACTATGAAATTCACAGAAGCCAAATTAGAGGAAGCTTTTATTGAGCTTTTAGCCGGACAAGAAATGAAATATGTTCATGGTACCGATATTCGATTGCCAGAGCAAGGAAACCTTCAAGAACCGAACGTCAGCTATGGGCACTATGTGAGTGAGGAAGTCTTGATTAGGGCAGACTTAGAAACTTTTCTATTAAACCAATATCAAGAGGAGGGAATTACGCTAGAGGAGGTTCATTTAATTATTTCTGATCTGGAAAAATTACCCGCCTCCGATTTATACGAATCCAATAAGCTATTCATGAAATGGCTGAGCGATGGCTTTGTACTCAAAAGAGAAGACCCCAATCAAAAAGATATTTTTATTCAGTTGATTGATTATTCAGTTAAAAATAATAATCAGTATAAAATAGTCAATCAATTAGCTATTGAGGGTAGTGAAGTGCGCATACCTGATTTGATTCTTTATATCAATGGCTTACCTCTTGTTGTTATGGAGTTTAAATCAGCCATCAGAGAAAACGCTACTATTCACAATGCGTTTAAGCAAATCACCATACGCTATAGAAGAGACATCCCCGAGTTATTTAAGTATAATGCCTTTTGTGTAATTAGTGATGGAGTGAATAATAAAATGGGTAGTCTTTTTGCGCCTTATGAGTTTTATTATGCCTGGAGAAGAATAGAAGGATTAGCAAAAGAGGTGGATGGTATTGAATCTTTATATACCATGATACAAGGTGTTTTTAATCAAAACAGGCTTAGAAATATCATTAAGAATTTCATTTATATTCCAGATACCTCAAAACAGGAAGTGAAGATTGTATGTCGCTATCCACAATATTATGCTGCCAATCATCTTTACGATAGCATTATAAAAAACCAAAAACCAGAAGGAAGTGGTAAAGGAGGAACCTATTTTGGCGCAACTGGGTCGGGTAAAAGCTATACCATGTTATTTCTTACTCGAATGCTGATGAAAAGCGTTTATTTCTCTAGTCCAACCATTGTCCTAATTACGGATAGAAACGATTTAGACGATCAGTTGGCTGGGCAATTTACCAATGCAAAAGGTTTTATTGGCGATAATCATGTGATTAGTGTAGAAAGCAGGGAGGATTTGCGTACAGAGATTCAGGGTAGAAAAAGTGGAGGTGTTTTTTTGACTACCATTCATAAGTTTACCGAAGATACTCAATTGCTCACAGAAAGATCTAATGTTATTTGTATTTCCGATGAAGCCCATAGGAGTCAAACCAATATGGAGCAAAGTGTGAAAGTTACGAAGGCTGGGGTGAAAAAGACTTATGGTTTTGCCAAGTATTTACACGATTCTTTACCCAATGCTACCTATGTTGGTTTCACCGGAACACCAGTAGATTC